>JAHDHK010000229.1 GCA_020631335.1 Chromatiales bacterium | reverse complement strand
CATTAACCATGGTGCGCTGCCACCGTTTTGAGCGTCGAGAATCCATACAAAGCCTCAAACCCTTTTTCGCGGCCATGACCGGATTTGCCGATACCGCCAAACGGCAGCTCAACACCACCGCCGGCACCGTAGTTGTTGATAAATATCTGCCCGGCTTTTAGCGCTTTTGCCAGTCTCATTTGACGCCCGCCATGTGCACTCCAGACCGATGCCACCAAACCAAAGTCAGTGCCGTTAGCAATATCAACTGCCTGTTGTTCATCATCAAAGGGAATCACCACCTGAACGGGACCAAAGATTTCCTGCTGCGCCAGAATGTGCCCGGCCGGAACATCGGTGTACAGTGCCGGCGCGAAGTAGAAACCATTGTTCGAGGCATGGTCGGTAATCGCGCCCCGCACAGGGGCGGCCAGATCTGATGCCTGCGCGATAAAACTTTCCACAAGTGCCTGCTGTGCCTGTGAGATCAGCGGACCCACATCAAAATCCTCCAGTGCAGGCCCGACCCGCAGCGCGCTGTAGCGCGCCGAGAGTTTTTCCACCACCTGAACATAAACACCTCGCTGCACCAGAAGCCGTGAAGAGGCAGAGCAGGTCTGCCCGGCATTCTGTATACCCGCATTGATTAAAAACGGTATGGCAGCGTCAATATCTGCATCATCGAATATCAACTGCGGCGATTTGCCTCCGAGTTCCAGCGTGACCGGCACGATATTCGGCGCTGCACCGGCCTGAATCTTTGCGCCCACACTGACCGACCCGGTAAAAGAAATATGGTTAATCTGCGGATGTGCTGCGAGTGCTGCACCCGCCTCTTCACCAAGACCGGGCACGACGTTTAGCACACCGTCGGGAAGCCCTGCCTGCCTTGCCAGTTCAGCAAACATCAGAGCCGTCAAACAGGCCTGCTCTGCGGGTTTCAGCACACAGGTGTTGCCCATTGTCAGCGCAGCCCCGACAGAGCGACCGATAATCTGCATCGGATAATTCCATGGGATGATGTGGCCGGTGACTCCATGTGGCTCGCGCAGGGTGTAGACCGTGTAGCCATCGAGGTAAGGGAGCGTTTCTCCATGAATTTTGTCTGCCGCACCGGCGTAAAACTCCAGATAACGCGCCAATGCGAGTGCATCTGCCCGAGCCTGCGTTAACGGCTTACCCACATCACAGGCTTCGAGCCGCGCAAGTTGCTCTGTATGTTCAAGGATGAGTTGCCCGAGCTTTGCCAGCACACGGCCTCGTTCCAATGCCGTCGAGCGCCCCCATGGGCCTTCGTGAGCGACTTTCGCTGCGGCAACGGCGGCATCAATATCCGCAGTACTGCCACGGGCAATTTCACACAATGGCTGCGCTGTAGACGGATCGAGCAGCGGTAATCGATCGGACAGTGCACCTTCACGCCATACGCCACCGATAAAACAATGATCACTGGCAAAGGGCAGACTCAATGCGTTTTTCATAAAAGGCCTTTGTGAACAGGGTTTGCACCGGGGCAATTCAAACTATCACCGGTCGCAGTCTACGTGATTGTATCTTTTCAACCCCGTTAGGTGCACGATACGCGCAAATTTCTCTTGTAGTCGGGCATGGCTCTCTCATCAATTTCAATTAGATTTCTAGTTCCGCTGTTGTTCGTGTTCTTGTGGAGTACCGGGTTTATCGGCGCTAAGTACGGCCTGCCGTACGCCGAGCCATTTACGTTTTTGTTTGTGCGAATGGCGATTGCCTCATCGCTGCTGTTTATTATCGCCCAGGTCCTGAGAGAACCCTGGCCAACGCGGCTTGCAGACTACGGACACGTCGCTGTTGTCGGCATATTGATCCATGGTGTCTATCTCGGCGGTGTCTTTTATGCCATTTCAATTGGATTGAATGCCGGTATCAGCGCACTGATTGTCAGCCTGCAACCATTGATTACCGTAATACTGGCGGCCTGGTTTTTAGCTGAATCTATTACCCCGTTAAAGATCGCCGGCATTACTGCAGGACTTGCAGGCGTTTTGATTGTGGTGTTTGATCGCGGGCTGAACTTTTCCAACACCGTGCCTGCAGGACTGACGGCCTGTGTTTTTTCGCTGCTGGCCATTTCAGCCGGCACGGTGTACCAGAAACGCTATTGCGGCAGTGTGGCTTTACTACCCGCTGTTTGCATTCAGTTTACCGCCAATACCGTTTTGCTGGTTATACTTGCGACACAGCTGGAAACCATGCAGATACACTGGACAGGTGACTTTCTATTTGCACTGGCATGGCTCGTTGTCGTGTTATCACTCGGCGCAGTGCTGCTCCTGATGTGGCTGATTCAGCGAGGTAACGCCGGTCAGGTAGCCAGTCTGTTTTACCTGGTTCCCCCGTTTGCTGCTGTGGAAGCCTGGTTGCTGTTTGATGAATCACTTTCACGGGTTGCATTGGCCGGTATGGCTATGTGTGTGGTCGGGGTGGCGATGGTAGTTCGAGCAACCGCACCGGGCTCTTGAGTCCGACCCTCTCGCATCCCCCTGCAGGAGAGCGATGAATCACGGAAGTCTCCCGCAGTTAACAACATCGAACAAGCCCGCCTGCAATCGGCACTTAGAACGGCAACATTGAACACTAAAAACAACAACGAATACGAAAGAAGGCTGGCTGCAGCGCTGGCTGAACTTGACAGCAAAGGGGTCAGCAGACGAGTCTCGCGCCCACCCTACTTTCAGCTGGCACGAAAGCTCAATCTCAACGTCAGACCACCTTATTACGCGTCATTCGGATTCAATGCTATTTTCGCATGCGTGGTGTTTACCTTGTTCTGGTCATTCACCATGTGGATATTAGTGTGGTCTAAAACTGATTTACCACTGCTGAACCTGATCGTGAAATCACTGAACGGCGGTTTGATCGTTGGACTGGTCACAGCATTGTTTTGCTACGGCATGTTTAGATTCTATAAGCTAACCCCGTGGGATTCGCTCACCGAAAAAGAATCGTCTTCATCACCGTCTTAAGCGACTGAACCAAAGCAGGGGCGACCACCAGGAGTCACCCGGCGTAAATGATTACCATGTCGGCCAGTGTTTCTACTTATCATTGGATACAGGATCGCGTTCTGCTACCAGTAACAACAGTGCAAGCAGGATGGCAACTACTCCGGGTACGACGGCCCACTTGATCCATCCGTGTCCCAGAAAGCCTTCCCAGAGAATCACAAATACGGGCACCAGATAGCCATAGGCCATCACCTTACCTGCCGGTAGCGTCAATGTTGCGAATTGCAACAGCAGGACGGTGCCGGCGGTGGTCACAATCCCCAGATACAACACCGCTATCCAGGCAATTGGTGGCAACAAAGTCCAGCGGGTGGACAGAATATCCGGCATGCCATAAAGCGTGGTGACGAGCAAACCACCACAGACACTCAGGAAACTGAACAATATGACGGGTTCCCCGTGATTTAGCTTTCTACTGATCGGTGGGTACAGCGCATGTATTGCGCAGCCGATGAAAAACAATCGCTCGCCGTCGCCTAACTTCAATCCAAGAATTGCCGGTACATCAGCACGAAATATCACCCAGATAGCACCTGCACCGGCGACACATAAGGCACAGGCCATCAGCGCAGAAGTTAATTGTCGCAAGAGCAGATAGCCGAATATCGCACTCATTATAGGGGTGAGCGTAAATACCGCACTGGTGGACACCGGGTCTGTCAGGCGTAATGCTTCGAACATCAAAATAAAATAGCCTGCAAGCAATCCACCCACCACCAGATAGCGCCAGCTTTGCTGAACGCTTTTGTGCGTTAACAAAGGAAGCGCGATCATGCTGAGAAATATCGCCGCGACAATAAAGCGCAATGCGGTAAGCACTGAAGGTGCGATGTGCAGTGCTGCCATATCACCGATAGTGTAGGAGCCTGATATTGCCAGCGAAAACAGCACCATCGCTGCGTGCGCACGCAGCGACTGAGTCATTTTTTGTACAACGCAGTGGGATGAACGAATTGATCTGATATCATGCCGGCATCATACAATGGCTGTCACTTATAAACAGTGTAGATCGCTTTTGTCACTGACCCACACCCACTCCCCGCATGGATAAATAGATGAGCGACAAAAACGACGAATATGTAGTTCCGCAGGTCTGGCAGTGGCAAAAAGAAAGCGGCGGTAACTGGGCAAGTATCAACAGACCCATAGCCGGTGCCACTCATGACAAAGCGCTTCCGGTCGGTCGGCACCCGATGCAGCTTTATTCGCTCGCGACTCCCAACGGAGTAAAAGTAACGGTGATGCTCGAGGAACTGCTGGCTCTCGGTCATCAGGGAGCAGAGTATGACGCCCACTTGATTAAAATCGGTGATGGCGACCAGTTTGGCAGTGGCTTTGTCGATGTGAACCCCAATTCAAAAATTCCGGCTCTCATGGATCACAGCACCGACAGCCCCACCCGGGTTTTTGAATCCGGTGCGATCCTGATGTACCTGGCTGAAAAATTTGAAGCATTTATACCTTCCAGCCTTGCCGGACGAACGGAATGTCTGAACTGGTTATTCTGGCAAATGGGCAGCGCCCCGTATCTGGGGGGTGGTTTCGGCCACTTCTATGTGTACGCACCGGTAAAAATTGAATATTGCATCGATCGCTTCACCATGGAGACAAAACGCCAGCTCGATGTGCTGGACCGACGGCTGGCTGAACATCGCTATCTCGCCGGAGATGAATACACCATCGCCGATATCGCCGTATTTCCATGGTATGGCGCAGTAGTGCTTGACGAGGTCTATCAGGCCGCTGAATTTTTGCAGGCCGATACTTATACAAATGTCAGGCGCTGGGCGGATGAAATCCGCGCCCGCCCGGCAGTCGAGCGGGGCCGCAAGGTTAACCGGGTATCAGGTCCGCCGGAGAACCAACTCCACGAAAGGCATGATGCATCGGATTTCGACACTAAAACCCAGGACAAAATCGGCACCTGACTGCCTGCACAGGCATTGATTGATAACAAAAGCACATCACCCAACGGCAATAACCCCCGGAAAGTGACGGTTGCCAGGCGTCGCCGCGCGCTGACGTGCAAATGAGAAAACACAATAGTTTTCTGTTCGGATTCGATCATCCCGTTACACTAGCCATGCAGTGGGTGGAGCGCACCGGTTAGCTTAATTCCGGCGAGAACAACTAAACCCACAACACACAGAACCTCCAGCTCGTCGTGTCCGGCAGGGCCAGGCCCGGTCAATTCGTTAAATAACACACATTTTTCCGAGCGACCGTTGCCGTGGCCAGAGCAACAGGTAAAGAACCTCAGCAACGGGTCGTTACATCTGCCCGACCACTGAGAGTCTAAAGCATCGAATACAGAATACTATTCGAGACGACCTGGAAGTTAAAAGCACAGTATCAACGATGCAGTAGAACTGCATCGAGAGAAGGCAGAGATGACCTATCGAAACAGCGACCACCGGAACGATTTCCGTTCACGTGAAGAAAGATATCTGGACGATCAGCGCCGTCTGGAACGGCGTGATCCCTATTTTGCGCATGATGAAGCGCTGACCAGCTACGATGAAGCCAACGATGACTGGTACGAAGGTGAATACCAGACAGATGATCAGGCGCATTCGCCCGAGGGTGTCATCTACGACGATCACATGCACCACGCTGAACCGTCAGCAGCTGAGCATCTACCTGAAGACTCGTCTTACGCTGAGCCAGACTATGCCGATCATGGCTATGATTCAGAAAAACTCGATCCGCGCATAGACGATCACCGTGCCATGCCCAACGAAGGCATCAGAATAGAAGCTGACGACTTAAGAGATATTGATCAGGCCGGCGCATTTCCCAATTTCGGCAAAGGTATGGCCAGAGTTGCCGCATTCCTGTGCTTTGTCGTTGTGGCAGTGTTGTTATTTTTGACGATGAAGCCTGACGTTACCGCCTATGACATCATCAGCATGCAGGAATATGAAGGCGAGCAGAGACCCGACTGGGCACTCGACCCTGCGCAGGTAAACGAATGTGATTCGCTCAGTGAATGCTTTAAGAAAGAGCTATCACTGGCTAAAGAGACGTCACCGACACTCACGTCAGTACAGGAAATTCCCGCGGTTAATGTGGTGGCAGCCGAACCCGAAATATTAGAACAGCCAGTTACCGAAGATGTGTTCAGCCTGCCAGCACGCATGAGAGTCGCGCGACAATGGAGCAATATTCGACAGGCGCCGGGTATGTCAGGTGCTATTGTCGGCTCCATAGCGCGGGCCAATGAGGTGGAGGTGCTTGGCAAAGAAGCCAGCTGGTACCAGATCCGGACACTGGACGGACGAAACATCTCTGGGTACATGCACTCGAACACGCTGGAACAGTAAAGCCGGCTCTACCGGCACGAAGCAAAGCTTTGCCAGGGGAATAATAATAAAGCAGGCGCCTGCAAGAGGCACAGCGCCTGTCGCACAACAAACTGCACGCGATTGCTTAGCCGCAATACCCGGACGTACAGTTTTTGCATGCGAAGGAGTCAATGGCGGATCAGCAATGATTCTTGGAAAGGAACCACAGCCATGCAGGACATACCTCATACCGGCTACAAAAGCTTCAGCGTATTCCTGCACTGGGTCAGTGCTGTACTCCTGATTGCAATGTTCGTAACACACTCAGGTGGAGAAGAAAGTTTGCAATTGTGGTTTCACCACACGATCGGCCCGGCTATCGGGCTGTTGCTTGTCATCAGGGTTTTGTACCGCCTGCGCCTGGGACTGCCCGCTCAGCAACATACTGGCAAATTTCCGGTTAACACCATAATCATCTGGGCATTCCTGTGCTCGATACTGATACTGGTAATGACCGGTTTTCTGCTTCCCTGGTCTTCGGGTAATGCGGTCAATATGGTCGGAATGGAGATTCCCGCGCCATTTTATGTGAATCCGATTTATAACGGCACAATCAACCTGCTGCATCAAATAGCCGCGTATTTACTGGCTCCTCTACTGCTGCTGCATATTATTCTCGCGATACACCCAGAGCGAATGTTTAGCCCAGAGCAAAACGGGCACTGAGACTGGCAGTTACCATACGGGGCTATTTCTTACCCGGTACGGTTTGATGACTGACACGTGCAAAGAATAAAAGGATTCTTCAACCGCAGCGACTATCTTCCACACAAAGGTCGAGACCTACAAGTAAACACAACACACAGCCAATGCGCATTGCCGTAAAAAAGTATCAGTGAGAGTTGTCAGTTTTTCAGCGGGTTTAAGCGACTGCCTTCTGCGCGTTTTTACCGCTAGCGCCGCAATCAGGCAACCAGTTTTATTGTGCCTGACTGATATCAGATTGTTTCAGCAGCCACCTGCCTATCCGTGGCCATATTTCCACCGACGCCGCTCTGGAACTGATAATTCTGGCGTGTGAATAATCTTCTTTATACCCTGTGTCAGTTGACGCCAGTACGAAATCCTTCGTGTCGGAGCTTACAGCGTGATGAATCTTTAAACAGCCGGACGGCGGGGCAATCCATCTATCTCCACCGGCCGCAATGGTCAGCATCGGCAGATGAATGTGTGCAAGGCTTGCGAGATAATCGAAACCATCGCGTCCTGTCCATTTTCCTGCAAGGCTCCATCCTAGCCATTGCAGCATCACCGCTGCGGATTCATCCTCAGGCCCAAGCCTCATAAGGCGGCCCGGTACATATCCCAGGATTCTGGTGGCGGCGATGGCCGCCGACCAGACTACCTGCCTTATTCTCCCTATTCCTGCATCAGTTGCCTGACCGGCAACATTGACCACACCGTTTAAACCGCCCTGCAGCTCCGGTTTACGTGCCAGTAGCATCAACACCGCCAGTGCTCCGCCGCTATGGCCTACCCAGTAAAGCGGTCGGTGAGACCGGGAGGTAACATAAGCCAGCACCGCTTCGCTGTCTTCGATGAACATCTGCTCAAAGTCAGGTGAATTGACCGGCCTGCTACTCAAACCGTGCCCCTGACTTTCCATCATCCAGACTTCAAACCCCACACTGTGCAGATGCCTGGCCAGGCCCAGATAAGTTCGACTGTTGGAAAATGTACCATGCCCGAGCACTAAACTACCGGCAGTGCTCACACACTGATGACGCAGTAACTGCACACAAATCGTTGTACCACTGCCATTTTGCAGATAGTGTTTTTCAGGCGCCATGGGTGCTATCGGAACCTGAGTCTATACACACACAGAATGCGCCCGGAAACAGGATTCAGCTGATCGACACCACTATTCAATCATGACAGCAATAGAAGAAAGCTTATCTTTTTTTGCTGCTCTTATTTGCTCTATGCGTTTGCTGGCTATCAGCGCCTGTAACATGGGCATGTAATATTGTCCGTCACCAACAAATTCTATCACTGACTCGCTTAATCGAATCCACTGCCTTCGGTCCAGTTCATCCCACACTGCGCTGTACTGATCCAGCAGGTTTTCATTGAAAATTCTGCGGTAATCGACGTGATTGATCTTCATCGTCTGCATTGACTGGAACAACCATGTGATTTTTACATCCCGATGCTCGTAGTGATACGCACGCTCAATGGGGAATGTACCCGCCCTTACTTTAGCTGCGTATTTCTCTAACGAAGTATGATTCATGTAACTCCAGTTCTGATCCTCAGCCCTAACTCCGTTCGCATGAAAGTTCAATGCGGCAAAACCAATACCGCAGATTTGCTGAGTGCTGTCTACTCTCCCTTCGTCGAGCTCGACAAAGTGATGCATGTTATTTTCATAGTCGTAGCGGCCGTGACGTTCCAGCTCAGGGACCACTTCAACTTTTCTCCAATCATAAACAGTGGCCTGCTCATAGCCCTGGGAACGCAAATACTCGTTGGCGCGATGATACATTTCCTTGTTGGTTTCGATTGAAGGCAGTAATTCACGTTTCTTGCGAGATGCAAAATCACTACGGCCGGCGACATTGAGCTCGTAGTGCGTTAAGTGCCGAACGCCGGCTTCGACCGCCATTTTCAGATCATTCAGCATATCGTCCATCGTCTGCTCCGGCCATCCGTAGATCAGATCGATGCTGGACGCTAGATCCAGCTTACTGCTTATATCTAATGCACGAAACACCTGCATATTGTTTTGCTTGCGACCACTGTACTTAACCAGCTCTTCGTTAAGCTGCTGCACACCCATGCTGATACGGTTAAAACCGGCGTCTTTAATTGCGCGCAGTTTCTCTTCGTTGAACAACTGGGGAATACCTTCCAGTGTGATTTCAATATCGTCCGGGATGCCACCAT
>JAHDHK010000228.1 GCA_020631335.1 Chromatiales bacterium | reverse complement strand
CCGTTGAAGTCCTGTAACGCGACAGTCAGCGCATGACGCATTTGGATATCGAGGTGGTTGCTCGGCTCATCCAGCAATAGCAGGTTGGGTTTTTGATACACCAGCATGGCCAGTACCAGCCTGGCTTTCTCTCCTCCGGAGAATGGCTTAACGGCTTCAAATACACGGTCTCCCTGAAACCCGAAGCCACCCAGAAAATTGCGCAGATCTGAATCTGCTGCCTGCTTGTCGATTTTTTGCAGATGATCTATCGGACTTGCATCGGCGTTGAGCTGATCAAGCTGATGTTGGGCGAAGTACGCAACCCTGGTGTCTTTTGCAAAGTGTATGTCACCCGCCATTGCATTTAATTCTGTGGCAAGCAGTTTGATAAAGGTTGATTTTCCTGCACCGTTCGGACCCAGTAAGCCGATGCGTGCATCGTTATGAATTTCCAGTTTTATATTGCGTAGCAGCGGTGAGTCATAACCAACCTCGGCATCGGTGATACGTACCAGCGGATTGGGGAGCTTTTCGGGTGCTTTAAATCTGAAACCGAATGGTGAGTCCACGTGAGCCGGGGCAATTACCTGTAAACGTGATAACGCTTTTAGCCGGCTTTGCGCCTGTTTTGCTTTGGTGGCTTTGGCGCGAAATCGGGTAATGTAGCTGTTCATGTGCTCGATCTCACGTTGTTGTTTTTCGTGAGCCGCCTGCTGTGCTGCCAGATGTTCTGCGCGAATGCGTTCAAACTGCGAATAGTTACCGCTGTACAGCTTGATGTTCAGGTGTTCGATGTGGGCAATCTCGTTGACCACATTATCGAGAAACTCGCGATCGTGCGAGATGAGAATTAATGTGCCTTCATAGTGCTTCAGCCACGACTCCAGCCAGATCACCGCGTCGAGATCGAGGTGGTTGGTGGGTTCATCGAGCAACAACAGATCTGAGCGGCACATCAGTGCCCGCGCCAGGTTCAAACGCATGCGCCACCCACCGGAAAAGTGAGACACGGCTTGTTTGATTTGTGCGGGTTCGAACCCCAGGCCGTTCATTAACGTTGCGGCCCGGGCCTCTGCGCTGTAACCGCCCACTTGTTCGATAGCACTATGCAGTTCGGCCTGTTTGATGCCGTCGTCGCAGGATTCCAGTCTTGCCTGCAACTGCCGCAGTTCCGCGTCACCGTCTATCACGTATTCGAGTGCGCTTCGACCGGTGGCTTCCATCTCCTGTGCAACATGTGCGATCACCAGATTTTTCGGCATATCAAAGTCACCCGTATCAGGTGTGATATGGCCGAGTATTAGTGACAGCAGGGTGGTTTTACCGGTGCCATTGGCTCCGGTGATACCGACCTTGTGGCCGCGATGAATAGTGAACGTGCTGTTTTCGATCAGTGCGCGCGGACCGACACGAATGCTCAATTGGCTAAAAGACAGCATTGCAGGTTGTGTTTTCTCTGTGTGCGGTAAAGTGCCCGCGCATTCTACTCGGGTTTTGCCGGAAAGTTGCGTCCGGTTAAAACAATCAGACGTCAACTTCCAGTTTGTGCAGCAATCATGTTCACAACGATAATCGAGGTGGCGGAGAATATTAACCAGCCTGACTTGCGTGCAGTCCATTCGCCGGCGCCACTTTTATAGCCGCGCTGCGGAACATCCGGTGGCACCAGCGCCACCGGATGTTTGCAGAAATACGTCTGATATCGTTATTTGCTAATCAGCGACAACTGATCGCCATTGGCGAAAGTTAAGGTGCGTAGTCCGTTGGAGTCGATGCTTTCACGAAGTGCAATTAAATCTTTGCCACGACTCGCCTGACAGTTTTGAAAATCACCCGAGCACTGGTGGTGACGCAATACAAAGTTCTCGATGTTATAAAAGGCGTTGTCCATACAGACCACCGTGCCGTCGACACCGTCAGGCCAGATGCTTGAGCCGTCGCTTCTCAACCAGCGGAACTGGCTCAGCCGGCGTGTCGGGACGCCACAGTCGTGCTGACCTGCAAGGCGTTGAGCCGGTTGCTCGTTGACAACCGGCGACGTTACCGTTGTGCCGGCACCGGACAGATCTGTGCCGGTATTGTGATCCGGAGCCTTGTCCAGCAGAGACAAGGTGGTGCCATTGCGAAATTGCAGCGCAGAGCGGCCCTCGACCCGGGTACGACGTTGCGCTACGACATCTTGCTCGGGCGCGGCGCGGCAATTGGTATAGCCGCGCTCACAGCTGTGATGCTTAAGAGTCATCCCTTCTATTAGATAGTAGTAGTCATCCATGCAAATCACATTCGTGCCGACGCCTGCGGCCTCCGATGTGCCATTGGCCCCGTTCCACTGATAGTAACGGGTGATTTGCGAGGGATCGGCGCACTCGTGCTGGTTGGCAGCAGAAACGATTTGCGGTGTCATTTGCGGATTTTGAGACGACGGGTTGAGCTGATATTGATTCGTCAGTACCAGTCTTGATCCGTCGCGGAAAAACATGGCCGGATTTGCGTTGTCATCGACACCCGTGCGTTCTGCGCGTATATCCCGGCTGCTGTCTCTGCGGCAGTCGGTATATCCGCTTTGGCATTGGAATCGTTGCAGCAGTGTGCCTGATGCCTGGTAGTAATGGTCACCCATGCACAGGGTGTTGGCGTCTGTGCCCTTGGGGTAGGTGGTGCCGTTGAAAGCAATCCATTCGAATGTTGCGATTTGTGCTGATTCATCAGCGCAGGCGTGAGTCGGTGTTGCGTTCTGATTGGCAACCACCGGGTCGATGCGGCGGGCCGCTGCCTCGGGTTGTTGCACACACGGGATGCCGGCGTAGCAGTAAGCCTGGTAGAAGCCTGCCATGGCTTCGGCGACAGGGCGGGTTGAGTTGCTGCTGAGCTGCCAGCTTTGAAAGCCGCTCGGGCGCTGCATTGCCGCCTGATAGCGCCAGCTCCCGTTGCCCCGGTTATAGTTCATATCGGGTGCGCGGAAAATCTGCCAGCTGTCATCGTTGTCGGTAAACAGTCGCTGGTATTCCCGGCTGCCCAGAAATTGCCGGAACAGCTGCAGTCTGGACTCGCTGTTATCGTTTGCCGCCAGGCGTTGTGACATCGAGCGAAGCTCACTGGTGTCCGGGGCTCTGCCCAGCACGTTCAGGTACATCGATAACACAAAATACTGTTGTGACGGATTGGTCCAGTCGATGCCGGCAGGAAAGTACACAGCCATTGCCCGGTTGGATACCAGCGATAACAGAAGTGCAGAAATAAAAACCAGGCGTCTGAGCATTGCGAACTCCTCGAGTGACAGGTGACGTGAAAATGTGCGCCAGTGCTGAGTTTAGTGTAGCGGAAACCGGCGGTTGAAAAGGATCCGTGAGGCCACCAGCGATGCAAAGGCCGGGCAGTGGAGTTGATCGATCCGGGAAAAGTAGCTCAGTGCGAGTGATTGAGCTTTCAAACCTGCCCACCGATCTGTTAATCTTCCGAAACATTTGTGGGCGAATTGTCACAAATACATACTGGACAACAGACTGCTGCTCGAAACGAAGCTAAGCTGCGCCGAAATTATCGAACTGAATTTGATACACCGTTACTAAATCCGGTCAAAAATGAGGACGCATCGCTGATTCGGCGGTCTGGCACTTAAGCAGACTGGAATATCCGGGCAAACCGGGTTGCGTGTTGACCAGAAGGGGGTGGGCTATTGCCGCTCCTCCGCAAAGAGATAAAATATGTTGAAGTCGCTTTCTACTCAAATTGCTGCCACGTTGTTCTTCGGACCGATCGGGCTTGCCTACACCAGCATGGCCGCCGCCGTGTTCATGACGCTGGTGCTGGCGGTACTGTTTTTCTCGGAGCTCGGCATACTTTCGTTGTTTGTAGTCTGGCCGTTGTCCATGCTGGTGGGCATGGTGTTTGTTAAATTGCACAATGATCAGGTTCGCTCATCCGGGAGCCGGTTGTTGCTCGGCCCGGGTGATGATTTTGAGCCGATGAGTGCAGCGGGCAGCTGGACTCGAGCGCTGGCTGTGCTGTCGCTGATTCTTGTGGGCGGGTTTGCTTTGTTTTTGTACATGCCGAAAGGGGGTAGCGATATCGGCAGTTCAATCGGCAGAATAGTATCGCCTTCGCCGGCCTCTGCTGAATCAAACACTGATTTGAATACTGCCCTGGTCACCGACACAGTGGTTGCGCCGTCCGCACAGGACGTCGACAGTACCCCGGCAGTGATTGCTGCGAATGCCAACCAGGATAACGGCGACGACAATTTTGCTGTCATCGCGTTGCCCGAGCGAGAGGTGGCTACGGTTGTTATTGACCCCGAGGGCAATGTGGCACAAGGCGAGGTTGACAGTGCATTGAATTCCGGGCGACCACAACTGACAGTTGATGCCACGCTGGTAAATCTGCGCCGTGGACCCGGTACCGGGTTCGACATCGTGACCCAGCTACAATCCGGTGAACAACTCTTTGAGTTTGCCCGCGACGGCAACTGGATTAACGTGGAAATAGCCGACAGTGGTGAAACCGGCTGGATCTACAGCCAGCTGGTGCGCCAGCAATAGGTGGCTTTGTTCAGCACAGATAACAGTGCTGACTTTGCTGTTGCCGGGCCGATGAATCAGCGATTGAATAAGGGCTGATGCAGGCAAGTTAAACGGGCGTCGATCCTTGCCCTTTTCCGTTCAGGCCTCGTGCGACCACTTTTCGCAGCCTTTTCAATCCGGTTTTACGCTTCGCTTATTGTAGGAAGCCTGCTGTGTCGGTCAGGCGGTAGTACCGCTGATCCGTGGCTTATGCGCAAAGTTTTATGGCTTAGGCGGCTCGCACACAGGCTGGTGTGACGCCTTGCCGGAGCGGGGTTCGTTTACCAACACTGGTTGCAGGCTGTTCGTCCGGTGCAACGGCAAATATTGCTGAAGTGTTATTGCTGAAGTGTTCTGGGCATTCTCTGCACGGTCACGCTACACTACCTGCAGACAATGCCGGAAACTGTGGTGTTACGATTTCTACTCAATCAAACCCTCGTTGAAGAACCGGACTTGCCGCCGGACCTGACAGTGCTTGATTATCTGCGCGAACATCGCAGACTGACTGGTACAAAGGAGGGCTGCGCATCCGGTGACTGTGGTGCCTGCACTGTAGTGATCGCCAGTGAAGTCAACGGCAGCCTTCAATATAAAAGCATCAATAGCTGTATCGCACTGGTTGGCGATCTGCACGGTCGGCAACTGATTACCGTTGAACACCTGGCAGATGGCGACAAGCTCCATATGGTGCAACAGTCCATGGTGGATTATCACGGATCGCAGTGTGGTTTCTGTACACCCGGCTTTGTGATGTCGCTTTTTGCGTTGAGTAAAGAGCGCGCCGTGCAAGAGGAGTCACGACGAAGTCTGATCATGAGTTATCTGGGCGGGAATCTTTGCCGCTGTACCGGTTATCGGCCGATTATTGATGCGGCCAACAGCATGCTTGATCAAACGGCTGTACAACAGGATCAGTTTGATCAATGTGAAACGCAAACAATAGAGCTGCTGCAGTCGATCAATAGCCAGCAATCGAGCTCAGGATTCCTGCGACCCGAATCGCTGAATCAGTTATTTGAATTAAAGGCCCAGTTTCCTGCAGCACCGGTGGTGTCAGGGTGCACTGACTTCGGACTGGAAATTACCCAGCGTTTGCAGTCGTTTGAAACCATCATATCAACCACGTCAGTGGCTGAGCTTAATACTATATCCTTGCAGGAAGGTGTCTGGCGAATTGGCGCCGGCTGTACCATTGGTCACTTATTAACAACGCTGGGACCGTTACACAATGACATACGTGAGTTGTTGCAACGCTATGGTTCCACGCAGGTTCGTAACGCTGCAACGGTCGGTGGTAACCTCGGAAATGCGTCACCGATCGGCGATCTTCCACCTTTGTTGATTGCACTGAATGCACGGGTTGTTCTCAAGTCATCCGGGGCTGAGAGAGTATTGCCGTTGGCGCAGTTTTTTATCGATTATAAAAAAACTCAGTTAGCGCAGAATGAAATCATTTCGGCGGTTCTGTTTGACGAGCAACGGTTGCAGGGCGACGGTGAATTTCGAATTTATAAAGTCAGTAAGCGTATAGATGATGATATATCCACTGTATGTGCAGCGTTTCACTGGCAGCCTTCAAACACGGATGGGGGCAGGTTAACCGCTGCCTTTGGTGGTATGGCGGCCATTCCCAAAAGAGCTGCCACGCTTGAGAGTGCGGCAAAAGATATTTTGGCGGGCACGTTTGATCCGGTGGATGCCGCATTGGCGCTGGAAAAAGATTTCACGCCTATTGGTGATGCCCGTGCAAGTGCTGCGTATCGAATTGAGGTGGCGAAAAATCTGTTTGTTCGTTTTGTACTTGAGTGTCGTGCAGGTGAGGCTGATCAGCCGCTTAAGCTGAGTGATGTTGCCCATGGCTGATGTCGGGCATGAGAGTGCTGTAAAACATGTGACTGGTGCAGCGATATACGTTGACGATATCACACCGGCCGTCGAGCAATGTTATGTGGCCATTGGTGGAAGTAGCATAGCGTTTGGCGAAATAACGCATATTGATTTAAAAGAGGTGCGTGCCAGTGACGGGGTGGTCGATGTAATCGTGGCGGCCGATGTTCCCGGTCACAAAGATATCGGCCCGGTATTCTCCGGAGACCCGTTACTGGCCGAGAGCTGGGTAGAGTTTGTCGGTCAGCCAGTGTTTGCAGTCCTTGCACGGACTCATCAACAGGCCAGGCGTGCGGCAAAAAAAGCGGTGATAGCGTACCGTGAACAACCACCGGTGTTAACGCTTGCCGATGCAAAGGCAGGTGACCTTACTGTGCGGCCGCCGCACACCATGCAGCGCGGTGAAGTGGAAGAAGTAATGTCCGGCGCCGCTCATCAGATAAGCAGCACGGTAGTTGTTGGCGGGCAGGAACATTTCTATCTTGAAGGTCAGGTGGCGAGAGCTGTCGCTGATGAAGATGGTGGTGTCCTGGTGAACACCTCTAATCAAAACCCCACGGAAGCACAAAAGCTGGTGGCAGAGGTGCTTGGTTTACCTATGCATGCTGTCGTCGTTGAAACCCGGCGCATGGGAGGTGGCTTTGGCGGTAAAGAGACACAGGCCAATGCCTGCTGTTGTCTGGCGGCGATATTCGCGGTGAGGAATCGCTGCGCCGTAGTATGTCGATTGTCGCGGGTGGACGATATGACAATGACAGGTAAGCGACATCCGTTCGAGCATCATTATCGTGTCGGATTTTCTAATGACGGTGCCATTGAAGCGCTGGATTTCGAGCTTAATGGTCTTTGTGGTATGTCGCCTGACTTATCCGATGCGATTGTCGACAGAGCGATGTTTCATTGCGACAACGCGTACTTTCTGCCACACGTAAAGATTGTCGGAAATCGCTATAAAACACACACCGTTTCACATACCGCGTTTCGCGGATTCGGTGGTCCGCAGGGAATGCTGGCTATTGAAACGGTGATTGATGAAATTGCGTTTGCACTGGGTATAGACCCGCTCGATGTAAGAAAGCGGAATCTTTACGGCCCGCGTACCGGGGTGGTTACACCGTATTACCAGGAGGTGGTTAACGATACCGTGCCGCGTATCATCGAGTCGCTCGAATCGACATCGGACTATCGCAGCAGGCGCAAGTCCGTTGCGGCTTTCAACCGAAGTCATTCAACGTTGAAAAAAGGCATCGCACTCACACCGGTTAAATTTGGTATCTCTTTTACCGCAACACATTTGAATCAGGGGGCGGCTCTTATTCATCTTTATACCGATGGTTCTTTGCATTTGAACCATGGCGGGACCGAAATGGGGCAGGGGCTGTTTATTAAGGTCGCACAAATTGTGTCTGCCGAGCTGGGTATATCTGTTGACGATATTAAAGTATCTGCCACCCGGACAGACAAGGTGCCCAATACATCACCTACCGCGGCCTCTTCCGGTACTGATATTAACGGGATGGCCGCAAAAATAGCGGCTCAATCCTTAAAAGAGCGTTTGATAACACACCTGTGCGAAGCGTATTCCTGTGTGGAGAGTGCCATTACATTCGATGCGTCCGGGGTGCATATTGATGGTGAGGCAGATCTGAGCTGGCAGGAACTGGCAACGACGGCGTGGCTTGCCCGCGTGTCATTGTCGGCAACCGGTTACTATCGTACACCCGACATCTACTATGACCGCGACAAAGCACGCGGCCATCCGTTTTTGTACTACGCCAATGGAGCGGCGGTTTCCGAGGTGGTTATTGATACATTAACCGGCGAGTACAAGTTGCTGCGGGTCGATATCCTTCATGATGTGGGCAACTCGGTTAACCCGCAGGTGGATATTGGGCAGATCGAGGGCGGATTCATTCAGGGCGTCGGCTGGCTGACGACTGAAGAGCTGAAATGGGACAGCAACGGCAAACTTCTGACCGACAGTCCGGCAACTTACAAGATTCCCGCAATCGGTGATGCGCCGGCGGTGTTCAATGTCAGCCTGCTGGATGATAGCTCTAACGCGCAGAACACCGTCATGAGGTCAAAAGCGGTAGGGGAGCCACCGCTGATGCTGGCTTTGTCTACCTGGTCGGCGATAAGGCAGGCGGTGGCTGCCTGCGTTGAAAACGGGCGTTTCCCGGCGTTGAATGCACCGGCCACGCCAGAGGAAATTCTGCGCTGTATCCGGCTGGTTTCCAGTTAGCCGGTCTCTGCCCGGCGGTTTGTGGTGTTCGATTGAGTGTCCGGATGTGATTGTCCGATCATGACCCAAGGGCTGTTGTCGTCGGTCTGTACATGTTGGGCAAATCGCGGCACGAATATCAAATATTTTGCTCAGTATCAGATAGCCGTGATTGGCAAATTCTGCCTGCTGTGTTTAAATCGCGGCAGTGAGCGACCGCTCAGTGCTGTTCGGTGTTTCACGCCGATTGCCCGTCACTGTTGCGGGTTCTTCACCATAAACGCTTTTCAGCCCATCGAGCTGATTTCTATTATCACAAGCGAGGATAAATATGTACGAGTTAACTAAACCCCTGGCCAAGTTTGCCCTGGCGGGTACCACAGCACTGGCATTGGCTTGTGGCTCTGCAATGGCCCAGGAAAAAACCAAACTGCGAATCCAGACGCACTTTGCCACAGAGACACTGTCCGGGGAACTGGCTGCTGAATTTGTTGACGATGTAACCACCATGTCCGGCGGCGACATTGAAATCGAAATGTTCTATGCGAGCTCAGTTGTCAAATCTGCAGAAACATTCGACGCTGCTGCTACCGGCATC
>JAHDHK010000227.1 GCA_020631335.1 Chromatiales bacterium | reverse complement strand
TATTATATTTTAATTCCTCTAAATCTGTGACCAAAATAACTTGACCACTTCAGTGGTAGAAGATTGCGTGGGCGGTACATCACCTTCGGCACATCAGGCATCACTGAATGCCATGGAATATCTACAGGCAGGTGCGTTGCGGAAATCCGAAGAAATCATTGATGGTCTGCATAATATAAAACACGCTGCCGCCTGAACAGAAACAGCACCTGTGAAGTCATCTATCAACCTCGATACCCTGCAGGGTGTGTGGAAGCGCGACTGGATCGAAGCCGATGGCAAGCGTCACCACACCACAACTGTACTATGGGCGCAGGCTCAACATCTGTTTGTAGATATACGAATTCCGGCAATCCGGCCGGATATCGGCGCACATACCTGTCTGGCTGATCTAAGTACACAAGATTTGGCACAGCTAAAAGCTGCTGAAGGCTTTGCCGGGGTTGTCGACCTGCAGAATTCAGTTTGCACCTGGCACCGTGAAATCAACTGGCATGGGCCGCCGAGAGAGATTGATGCCGGAGCTTTGAGCTTTGATACCACAGGTAGATTGATTGAGACAGGTGTGCACGCACCTTATGCGGAGCAATGGCAACACTGGGAGGCTACACCTTTTCACGCACAGCGCATTCACACAGACGATCTGGAAGGAATACTCCTTTTTTCAGACAAATACTTCTTTCTGGGCATGGGGGTACCAGTAAATCTGCAACCTGCAGCAGACAATGGAGCGCAAAATAACATGACAGTTGTTGATCTATTTTCGTCTGAATACGTTTTCGGACACTGGGACGGTCATGTTGGAACCTCCGAACTAAGCACAAACCCGTTTAACGAGCAAACAAAGGTACTGAGTAAAGAATCGGATGTACTTTTATGGTCACGGCAGAATTTTCACGGGAGATTGATTACCACACCACTACAAAGTGCCTGAGCGACGTCGGTGGAACGTGCATTTCAGGTTTGTCTTTCCCCTTCAGCAACCTGTGCCGGAAACCTGCCTCTTAGAGGAGCACAGGAATATCCTGATGCTAAGCAGTCCAACTCTTTTCACACCCATCGGCTGGCGCAAGGATCAGAGCCCGGGTGATTTGGACTGTTACCACTCCACGCTATGGTTGCTACTCCAATGGGCATCCACGAGTAACTTTTCACTCAATAGTTTGGTTCGACACACCACACCACAAAGACAAAATGCACTGACCGGCACACCACCGGCCATCAGCTACTCTGCCAAACCTTTTTCTCCTGATGCATTTTTTGCAGCAGGGTGGAAACTTAAAACCACCACCGCTGAGATCACACTACCGCATAATCCAGCCATGCTCTCTCATCTCTCGTAAAGAGCTCCTCAGTTACCATTTAGAGACGAATTATGCAACAAAACTCCTTAATCCGGTCTATTCGACGAGTTGGCCTGCTATCAATTCTGCTGACTGCCTTATCGGTCAGCCTTACCAGCCGTGTACACGCTGCCTTAACTGTCGGTTACAGCGACTGGCCCGGCTGGGTGGCGTGGGAGGTCGCTATTGAAAAAGACTGGTTTACTGAAGCCGGTATCGACGTGACTTTTGAATGGTTTGACTATGTTGCATCAATGGATGCTTTCGCGGCCGGTCAGCTCGATGGTGTACTGATGACAAACGGTGACACGCTGGTGACCGGTGCTACCGGTGCCATAGGCAAAATGATTATTATCGGCGACTACAGCAATGGCAACGATATGCTGGTAGGCGGACCGGAAGTAAACTCAGTAGCCGACCTCAAGGGCAAAAAAGTAGGTGTGGAAGTCGGTTTTGTCGGCCATCTTCTACTATTGAATGCCCTGGAAGATGCCGGACTGACCGAAGATGACGTCGAACTCGTCAATGTACCAACCAATGAAACTCCCCAGGTACTGGCATCAGGTGATGTCGCCGCTATTGTAGCGTGGCAGCCAAACTCAGGTCAGGCCTTATCGCTGGTGGCCGGTTCAAAGCCACTGTACACCTCCGCGGACAAACCCGGGCTTATTTACGACGTGCTCGCCGTGTCGCCACAGAGTCTGGCTGAAAGTCGCGAAGAATGGTCGACACTGATCGATGTCTGGTACAAGGTTGTCGATTTTATTAACAACGAAGAAACCAGAGGCGAAGCACTGTCAATAATGTCAGCTCGCGTTGGACTTTCACCGGAAGAATACGCACCCATCCTTGAAGGTACCAAGCTCCTTACACTCGATGAAGCGAAAGGCTACTTCGCGAAAGCAGATGGATTTGACTCTTTGTGGGGTTCATCAAAAATATCAGATGACTTCAATATCAAGTATCAGGTGTACCCTGATCCACAGGATCTGGATAGCTACATCGACGCCAGCCTGACTGTTGAAAAGTAGCCACCTAAATACACCGGCCGGTAAGCGATTTTTATGAGTCAACCAGGCGCATCGGCATCTCTGGATCAAACAGTCGTCGCTACTGCGTCAACTAAGAATCAGGCAAACAGTCGCGATATACCCCTGGTAAAAGTCAAAGACCCGTGGTTTGTACCACGGGTAGGCTTATCAGCCAGGCGGAATCGTGTTCTTGGAATAGCCTCGTTTCTACTGCCGCTGTTAATCTGGTTTGCCATCAGCTATCTGCCGTTCCTATGGCATCCCAACATAAAAATCACAGAACCCGGTGATGTCAGCTACTTCAAAGCAGGTATGCAGATAGAGCGTGAGCGCTTTGAGTCGGAATACGCAAAGCTTGTCACCAGTGGTGGTGAGCTTCCACAAGGGGAGCCGAGTAATCCGGTTTACCTGCCTGCCCCGCATGAGGTAGCCACTGCGCTGTACACTTCTTTTACTACCGAACCACGGCGAAAAAGTGAGCAGTGGTTTCACGAAAGTCTGTGGCACAGTATTACCATTATATTCTGGGGCTTTACCTTGTCGAGCCTCGTCGGTGTGCCACTGGGCGTGTTGTGCGGCACCTATGCGGCTGTGTCCCGGCTGCAGGAACCCTTTATCGAATTTTTCCGCTACCTGCCGGCTCCGGCGTTCGGAGCACTGGCAGTTGCTATTCTCGGTATTCACGATGCACCTAAGATCGCCATCATCTTTATCGGCACATTCTTTCAGCAGGTTCTCGTGATTGCCAATACCACCCGAAAGCTCGATACCGCGCTGATCGAGGCCGCGATGACGCTGGGTTCAAGCAGGCTGGCGCTATTGTTCAAAGTGGTCATTCCAGGAGTTCTGCCTGATCTGTATCGGGACCTGCGTATCCTACTGGGTTGGGCGTGGACGTATCTTATTGTAGCGGAGTTGATTGGGACCAGCTCCGGTATTACCTGGTTTATCACACAGCAGGCGCGTTATAAGAATTTTGAAAATGTGTTCGCTGCGATCATCATCATCGGCATCATCGGACTGGTAACCGACATGTTGCTGGCCCGGCTGGGCAGACGCTTTTTTCCATGGGATCGAAGCGGGGATAAACAGGCGGCGCACGCATGAACGTTGTTCCCGCCTATCAACAGCAAACCACCGATGTAAGGCAGCGATTCGACACCCTGAAACAGCGTGATGTGACGTTGCAGGTGCAGAACCTCAGTAAATCATTTTCGATCAATGACGGCACGGTCACCGCACTTTCCAACGTCAGCTTTGAGGTGCACCGGCGTGAATTTATGACTGTGATCGGCCCTTCGGGTTGTGGCAAATCCACTCTTATCCGAATTCTGGCCGGTCTTGAGTTTGCATCGAGCGGTGTGGTTAAACTCAATGGTGAACAGGTCTCCGGCCCCGGACCGGACAGGGGTATGGTCTTTCAAACCTACACCTTGTTTCCGTGGCTGACCGTAAAAAAGAATGTGATGTTCGGGCTACGCAACCTGGGGGTCTCCGATACACTGGCACAAAAGGAAGCCATGCAGTGGATTGACCTGGTTGGCCTTGATCGATTCGCCAATCACTACCCGCATCAGTTGTCCGGGGGTATGAAACAGCGTGTGGCCATCGCGAGGGCACTGGCTGCCAAACCGCGAATACTGTTAATGGATGAACCGTTCGGTGCACTGGATGCACAAACACGCGCAAAAATGCAGTCATACCTGCTGGAGATATGGCGCAACATAGACATTACCATTGTATTCATCACACATGATCTGGATGAAGCGATTTTTCTTGCCGATCGCATATTAGTGCTCAAGGCTAATCCCGGTGAAGTGCAGGAACTCATCGAAGTACCGGTGCCACGACCCAGGCTCGCCTCACAAATGCTTGAAACACCGTTCCTGAGTACACGACAGCACATTGGTGAGCTAATCCATCCCCCCGTCTCGGAAGAAGATGACCTGCCCGGCGTGATCAGAATGACACCGGTCGGTGATGATGTTGAACCGCAGTGGTAGTGGCCTGTTAAACTCCTCGCATTCCAAAGTCAGATAAAGCAAACAGTCAATGGCAGAGATATTTCCACAACAAGAGTTGATGTACAGCGATGAACTACCCGGTGGCGCACACTGGTCAATGATCATCCGCCGCGGCATCACACTCAGGCTGACTGACATAGAAGGCGGGGCCAACGTCGGGATGATCTTTTTCAATCCGCAAAACCCGCTTGAGCGCTACAACGCTCCGGACACACTGAAGTGCCAGCACACGTTTAAACTCACACGCGGACACTGTCTGTATTCCGATATGGGGCGCATATTCTGTTCTATCGTAGAAGATTCCGTTGGCTGGCACGACACAGTCGGTGGAAACCTCAGCACCAGATCACTGAGTGAAAAATACCAGGCAAAAAATTATCAGGATGCACGCAATGAATGGACGATCAGCGGCGAGCATAGCTTTTTTGTTGAACTGGCCAAGTATGGCCTGACACGACGCGACATACCGGCAAACCTTAATCTCTTCAGCCGGATATCACCGGGGGAAGCGGGCGATATAGAATTTGTGAATAACCATACGAAGCCGGGTGACAGTATCGACCTGCGATTCGAAATGGATACGCTTGTCATCATGCACACCTGCCCGCATCCGATGAACCCGGCCACGGAATACCCGTCAAAGCCGGTTAGGTATGAATTGCGCAAAGCAAAGCCGGTAGAAGAAGATGATATCTGCATGACTCACTGCGACGAAAACCGTCGGGGCTTCCAGAACACCACGCTCTACCATCTGCAGGGAGGCTACTGAAATGATAGCGGAATCTCATCGCAGTCCGGCCGACACCAACAGACGTGACACTGTGCTGGCAGGAGACTACTACATTCAGCCTGTGAGCCGGGGTGAAGTCATCCGTATTCACGACACAGATGGCAACCAGGCCGCGGATACATTGTTTTATTCTCTGGCGGATCCATCAGAGCGTTATTCTGCCGTGGATACCATACGCGAACAGCGTAATGTGTATCTTTCCGCCGGCAGTGTGTTAATGAGTAACCTGGTCAACCCCATGCTTGAGATAGTTGCCGACACCTGCGGGCAGCACGACACGCTGGGCGGTGCCTGTGCCACGGAATCCAATACCGTTCGTTATGCACTGGAAAAGAAATGCATGCATTCATGTCGCGACAGCTGGATGCTCGCCATCGCAGAGAATGATCAATACGGCATCGACAAGCGTGACATCACCCATAACATCAACTTTTTTATGAATGTGCCTATCACCCCGGAGGGTGGACTGACCTTCGAAGATGGTATTTCAGGCGCAGGCAAATACGTTGAGCTCAAAGCACTGATGGATGTAATTGTACTGATCAGCTGCTGTCCTCAGTTGAACAATCCGTGTAATGCCTACAACCCTACTCCGGTAGATATTATGATCTGGAATCAATAGTCATTTTTTCCCTCAAAATTCCAGCTTTCATTCACCAGACACAATCATGCAATAGCCCATGCAACGCATACTCATAGCTAATCGTGGTGCTATCGCTGTGCGCATCATGCGTACCCTGAAGGCGATGAATATCGAGTCAGTCGCCGTATACGCTGAAGCAGATCGTGAATCCCTGCATGTACGCCATGCCGATCATGCCGTCAGCCTCGGCGAAGGTAACGCTGCAGCCACTTACCTCAATGCCGAATGCATTTTGCAGATTGCCAGCTCAATGCAGGTGGATGCTATTCACCCGGGCTACGGCTTTCTCAGTGAAAACAGTCAGTTTGTGCGTAGCTGTGATGCAGCGGGCATGGCCTTTATCGGCCCCACCGCAAATCAGATAGAAGCCTTCGGGTTAAAACACCGGGCTCGTGCACTGGCGCTTGAACACGGAGTCCCGCTGCTTCCCGGCACACAGGTGCTGGTTGACAGTGAAGATGCAGTCAAACGCGCTGCTGATATCGGCTACCCGATTATGCTTAAAAGCAGTGCAGGCGGTGGCGGAATCGGCATGCATTTGTGTTACACCGAAGCTGAACTTAAAAGCAATTATTCCGCGGTGTCAGAGTTAAGTAAGAATAACTTTGCCAACGCCGATCTCTTTATAGAAAAATATGTGGAGCGCGCAAGGCATATAGAGGTACAGGTTTTCGGCGATGGATGCGGCAATGTCATTGCACTGGGTGAGCGCGACTGTTCAGCACAACGACGTAACCAGAAAGTCCTTGAAGAGACACCCGCGCCTAACCTGTCACCTGAAACCAAACGCGCCTTAAGCGATGTTGCCTGCACACTTGCATCAGCAGTTCACTATCGCAATGCCGGCACAGTTGAGTTCATTGTTGATGCCGATACCGAAGCGTTCTATTTTCTTGAGGTGAACACCCGTCTGCAGGTGGAGCACGGTGTCACCGAATTGATCTATGGCGTCGATCTGGTGCAATGGATGGTGGAACTTGCGGCAGGCAAAAATCCGATACCGGAAGCTGTACCTCAACCTGCAGGCCACGCCATACAGGCACGCATATACGCTGAAGACCCGGCCCGAAACTTTCAACCCAGTGCCGGGTTACTGTCATCGGTCACCCTGCCGTCGCCAGGTGCAGGTAGACGCGTCGACCACTGGATAGAATCCGGCATCGAAGTCAGCACCTTCTATGACCCGATGCTCGCTAAAGTGCTAAGCCACGCGGACAGTCGCGAGCAGGCCATAGACAAGCTGCAGCAACAACTCAGCGAATTCCATATCCACGGCATTGAAACCAATCAAGACTACCTTGGG
Organism: Chromatiales bacterium; assembly: GCA_020631335.1. Lineage (GTDB taxonomy): Bacteria > Pseudomonadota > Gammaproteobacteria > Granulosicoccales > Granulosicoccaceae. The sequence continues at coordinate 2,134 of JAHDHK010000227.1, read as the reverse complement.
CAACTACTGGCAACAGATGCTATTGCGCGAGGTGAATGTCTCACTTCAACGCTAAAGAGCGTCACCTACCAACCCCACCGTGCCGAGGTGCTGAAGGCAGGCACCATGACAACGGTACAGGACTTCCCGGGACGCAGCGGCTACTGGCCGGTGGGCATTCCACCGTCAGGCCCGTTTGATGATGTGAGTTTCAGACAAGGCAATCAGTTGCTCGGCAATGAGGCTACTGCTGCCGGGCTTGAGATGACACTCGATGGCGCCACGCTTCGATTTCTGGCAGAGACAAAGGTCGTCATTACCGGCGCGCCGATGGCGGCTGCAGTTGATGGTAAACCGGTCGCCAACCGTGAAGTCATTAGCCTTAGCGCCGGACAAACGCTCACACTTGGCAAGATTCAAGACGCCGGTATGCGCAGTTACCTGCTGATAGAAGGTGGAATAGACTGCCCCGAATACCTGGGTAGTCGAGCGACATTTACGTTAGGTAAATTCGGTGGTCATTCAGGGCGGGCACTTCGCAGTGGTGACGTGCTCAGACTAAACTCCCCAAAACAGTCTGATCAACTACAGACGCCCGCAGCCGCTGACACTTTGCCTGCAACAACCTGGAACAATCACTGGCAGATCCATGTCATTGCAGGGCCACAGGGTTCCAGCGAATTCTTTACCGAACAATACCTGGAAACATTTTACTCGGCACATTGGTCCGTACATTTCAATTCAAGCCGAACAGGTGTCAGACTGGTGGGTCCGAAACCTGAATGGACCAGAGATACCGGCGGTGAGGCGGGTATGCATCCATCGAACCTGCACGACAACGCCTATGCATTCGGTACGATAGACTTTACCGGCGACATGCCTGTGATACTCGGACCGGACGGTCCGTCGCTGGGCGGCTTTGTCTGTCCGGCAACCGTAGCCAGCGCTGATCGCTGGAAACTGGGACAGCTTAACGCCGGTGACACCCTGCAGTTCATTGCGGTGACCCGGGAAAGTGCCGTCGAGCAGCTTAAAGCGCAGTCGCAGGCAATTACATCGCTACAACCGCTGCCGAACCTTTGGCAGGCCGCACACAGTATCCAGCCTTTCATCGATGAATTTGAGATCTCATTATCCGTTGATGATTCAGATCATCCCCTTCCGGTCAAAATACGTCGCGCCGGAGACTGCTGGCTGCTGATTGAATTCGGTGACATGGTGCTGGATATCGAACTGCGTTTCGTTGCCCAGCGCTTACTTGATGCACTACAGGGAAACCAGAGCGTTGGCATTCTGGAACTGACCCCGGGTATCCGCTCCCTGCAAATACATTTCGACTGCCTGCTGCTGCCGGAACAACAACTGGTTGATCAGCTTAAGTCAATCTGCAATGCCCTGATGGGAGACGGAAAAACCACCGTTCCATCGCGTATTGTACATCTGCCGTTATCATGGGATGACGAACAGTGTCGCCTGGCTATAGAAAAATATGATCAGGTTGTACGTAAGGATGCCCCCTGGTATCCATCAAATATAGATTTTATCAGACGCATTAACGGGCTAAAAACAGTTGAAGACGTTAAGCGCGTGGTGTTCGACGCAAATTATCTGGTGTTAGGTCTGGGAGATGTCTACCTCGGTGCACCGGTGGCAACCCCCGTTGACCCCAGACACAGACTGGTTACTACCAAGTACAATCCGGCGCGCACGTGGACTGCTGAAAACTCGGTAGGAATCGGTGGCTCGTATCTGTGTATCTATGGCATGGAAGGACCCGGCGGATATCAGTTTGTCGGACGCACCTTACAAATGTGGAATATCTACAGGCAGACAACAGAGTTTGAAAATCCCTGGCTGCTGCGGTTCTTCGATCAGATAAAGTTCTACCCCGTCTCTGAACAGGAGCTTAAAAAGCTGCGCCGTGACTTTCCGCTCGGCAAGCATCAGCTCAGAATCGAAGAAACCGAGTTCGACCTTAAAGCGTATCGGGTATTTCTCGATCAGCACAAGGACAGTATCGACACATTTACCCGTGCCCGTCAGCACGCTTTTGATGATGAGCTACAACGCTGGAAAGATACCGGCCAGTACCAGTTTGAAGAAGAATCCATAGAATCCGAACGCATTACCACCACACTTGAGGAAGGTACTGCCG
>JAHDHK010000226.1 GCA_020631335.1 Chromatiales bacterium | reverse complement strand
TGATCGACATTGCCGACGGGGCGTTTGACTTTCGACAGGGTAAAAAGATCGCAGACGCGCTTCAAGCCGATCAGCCATACCTTTACGATCATTGCTATGCGCTGGACAACTCACCGGTGGCAGCACTGCTCATTGATCCTGCGTCCGGTCGTTCAATGGAAGTGTCGACGACACTGCCCGGTCTGCAACTCTACACCGCCGGTTTTGTCAGCAACTGTGCCGGCCGGGACGCTGCGATATACGGGCGCCGGGGGGCGGTCTGTCTGGAAGCGCAGGAGTTTCCCGATGCACCGAACCACGCGAACTTTCCATCGACACTGATCCGCCCGGGGGAGTGCTGGCAACACCGCACAAGCTACCGTGTATCGACGCTTCCGGCGGATCACGCAGAGGCGCAGACTCTGTGACGCTGTTGGGGGCCGAAGAGAGTATTGCTTGTTTAAGCGGGGTAAAAACGTGATCATGGTTCAGTGAATAAAAAAGTAGTCACCTCAGCAGATGTGGCCAGACTCGCAGATGTGTCGCAATCTGCAGTGAGCCGGGCGTTTACTCCCGGGGCGAGTGTTGCACCCGGCACCCGCAGCAAAATAATCGAAGCTGCCAATCAGCTGGGCTATCGTCCTAATGCCCTGGCACGCGCCATGATCAGCGGCCGCTCCAAGCTTATTGCCATGCTGGTGGCCTATATGGATAACCAGTTTTACCCGACCGTGGTCGAGCAGTTTTCGCGACAACTGCAGGAGCTCGGGTACAACGTTCTGTTGTTCATGTCCGACCCCGGGCAGCAGGATAAACTTGTACAGAAAATGATGCAGTACCAGGTTGAAGGCATCATTATGGCGTCGGCAACGCTATCGTCGTCTATTGCCCGCGAATGTGCCGACACCGGTATTCCGGTGGTGCTGTTCAACCGCTATGTGCCATCGACGCCTGCCAGCAGTGTCACATCCGACAACCTGGCCGGGGGCAGCCTGGTGGCGGACTTTCTGGTGCGAGCCGGACATGAAAGAATTGCCTTTATCGCCGGTGATGAAGACGCCTCTACCAATCGTGATCGCGAGGCAGGCTTCTATAAAGGGCTGGCGGCACACGGCATGACCGTGTGGAGCAGGGCCGTCGGAGGTTATGAGTTTGAAGGAGCCGCACAGGCCGCACGAGCGCTGTTCAGTGGTAGTGAAGTTCCCGATGCAGTCTTCGTCGGCAACGATCACATGGCCTTTGCGGTCATGGATGTGTTGCGACAGGAGCTGGGTCTGCTTATACCCGAAGACGTCTCAGTCATCGGCTTCGATGATGTGCCCGAAGCGGGCTGGAAAGGCTATCAGCTGACAACGGTCACCCAGCGCATCCCCGAGATGATCGACTCCACACTATCTATTCTGCTGGAGCAGATAGAACGACAGACTATCAGGCGACGCGCCGCGGTGGTCGATGTGAATCTGGTGGTACGCGCCTCCGCCCGGGTGCCTGCCGACTAGTCTTGCGATACCTGATCGATCAGACGACAGAACCGGTGGGCAAATTCTCCCCTGCAGCCTGATGATCCCCGGGATTATTGATGAGCGCGGCGCCGTTTTGAATCAAAGCTGCTTCTCCGGCAGCATTGTGTCCACGTTTACATGGCGTAAAAAATGGTCGCGAACAGCGCGATAAACATCAACAGCTTGGTTCCCTCAACCATCAGATCAAGCGCCCTGAAAACACCGGGGTGATAGGCCTGATTTCGATGCCGGTAACGCTTTAATTTTTTTCTTATGGTGCGAATGGACACGTTTATTCCGTCAAAGTTGTCAACAGTGGGTATTTAATAATAGAACGGAAATACAGGTTGACAAGTGTCTGACGTTTTTGGATTGCCATATCGTCAAAGCCGGCACGCCAACTTTCGACGGTGATTCACACCAGCATGATAATCAGCCCGATCACGCCGAGGAACAGCAGCAACAGGCCGCCATTCAGTGCAATTTCTGCGGCCAGCACGCGTCCGGGGTGCTGGTGTTCATTGCGGTATTTAAAACGTCGATATCTGGATTTAACAGAGTCGAATATCACCTTTTTGCTTCCTGCATTACGACACTTGCTTACACAGTAGAACGCCATTTTGGCTAACGCAAGTCATTTATCCACAGTTATCAAAACCGGGTCAAAACGTTACAATAATGTCGCGTATAGTTGTGAGACCACAGTCAATATATTGCGGTTTGATTCTAATCAATTGACTACATCACGGTTTCTATTAATCATAAGAATCTCTTTGGCCCGATGCCCGTTGTTAGTTAGCGCTCACCCTTATTTGCTATGAAGTTGTATATCGCAGAGAAACCCAGCCTCGGCCGTGCCATTGCCGATGTGCTGCCCAAGCCCGTCAGGCGGCATGACGGTTACATGGTGGCGGCTAATGGCGACTGTGTAAGCTGGTGTGTCGGGCATTTGCTGGAACAGGCAGAGCCCCACTTATATAACGCTGAATATAAATCGTGGCGAATGCAGCACCTGCCGATCGTGCCTGAGAAGTGGAAGCTGACGCCGAAAAAACAAACCAAGGGGCAACTGGCGGTGTTGCGCAAACTGGTGGCTGACGCCGATGTACTGGTGCACGCCGGTGATCCTGATCGCGAAGGACAGTTACTGGTCGATCAGCTGTTTGCGTATTTGAAAGTCACAAAAACCCGTCGCGCGGCCATTGAGCGGGTGTTGATTAACGACATGAATACTGCCGCTGTACAGAGAGCGTTACAAAACGCGCGCAAAAACGTTGAGTTTGCCGCGCTGTCGTCGTCGGCGCTGGCCAGAGCCCGGGCGGACTGGCTGTATGGTCTGAATATGACTCGCGCCTACACCATCCAGGGGCGCAAAGTCGGCTACGACGGGGTACTGTCGGTAGGGCGTGTGCAAACACCGGTGCTCGGCCTGGTGGTCAGGCGTTGTGAAGAAATTGATAATTTTGTATCAAAACCTTTCTACGAAGTGCTGGCCTATTTACAGACTGAGCACGCAGAACGGTTCACTGCCACCTGGCAGCCGTCCGAGGCCTGTGAGCCCTATATGGACGACAACGGCCGCGTACTGGTTAAAGCGCTGGCTGAAAATGTGGTCAGGCGAATCACTGGTAAGCCGGCCATCGTCAGCAAGCTGGAGAAGAAAAATAAAAAGCAGCGTCAGCCGTTACCGTACAGCTTGTCTTCGCTGCAGATAGACGCCTCGCGACGCTATAACCTCAGCGCACAGGAGACGTTATCGGTTTGTCAGTCACTCTATGAAAAACATAAGCTGATCACTTATCCAAGGTCCGATTGCCGCTACCTGCCACGTGAGCAATATGCCCAGGCGAAAGGTGTGATGAGTGCCATCAAAGCCAATGAGTCAAACCTTGCCGGGGCGGTGGATGGTGCAGACAACAGCATAAAGTCGGCAGCGTGGGACGATAAAAAAGTCGGCGCACACCATGCCATTATTCCCACCCTTCGCAAGCTGGCCAGTGGTGGCTTATCGACTCGTGAAAAGCAGATCTATGCGCTGGTGGCGCGGCAGTATGTGGCGCAGTTTTACCCGCAGCACGAATATATCGAAACCCGCGTAGAAGTGTTAATAGAGCAGGGTGTGTTTACTGCCAACAGCAAGCAGGTCACGCAGGCCGGCTGGAAGGTACTTTTCGAGATACCCGGAAACAACAATGACAAGAAAGCAGAGCCGGCTCATTCGTTACCCGCGTTAGAAAAAGGGCAGAATCTGCACTGTGAAAAAGGCGAGCTGGTAGAGAAACAAACCACACCACCGCCATACTTTACCGATGCCACGTTGTTAGCGGCAATGACCGGTATTGCGCGTTATGTAAAAGATGCCGATATCCGTAAAATTCTGAAAGAGACAGATGGATTGGGTACCGAGGCAACACGTGCCGGCATTATAGAGCTGTTGTTTCGACGCGGCTTTATTGAACGCAAAGGTAAACAAATTCACGCAACTGCTGCCGGGCGGGGGTTGATAAAGGCACTTCCTGATCAGGCAACGTTACCGGATATGACAGCACAGTGGGAGTCAGTTCTGGAAAAAATCAGTCAGCGGGAAACCGCTTTCAATGATTTTATGCAACCACTTGAGTTGCAACTGCGCACACTGATCGATCAAAGTGAAGCCAGTGGTATGTCTGAGCTCAAGGGTGTGGTGGCGGTGCAGGGTAAGGGCGGTGGCAAACGGGTTTTCTCAAAGAAGAAGCGTTCACCCGGCAAAAAGACGGTGGCGAAGAAAACGTCTAAAAAACGCACATCAAAGAAAAAAGTCGCAAAGAAAAAAGCCGCAGGCAAACCGGGCGGTCGATACGAATAAACCACTCACATTTGTATTTAGCGGTTTATAATTGCCGCATCTGGCGTTGCAAACCGAGCCCACAACATGACCACAATCACTTCAGTTGATGCAAGGCTGCATCGCATTCCTCTGGCCGAAGTACTGCACGATGCGAAGCACGGTGCGCATACGCATTTTGAACTGGTCACAGTGACTATTACCGATGATGCCGGATACGCCGGTACCGGCTATACCTACACCGGTGGTCGCGGTGGAGCGTCGGTGCTCGCAATGATCAATCATGATCTTGCTCCCTTTCTTATTGGCCGCAACAGTGCCGATGTAGAAGCACTCTATGATGAGATGCAGTGGCACATCCATTATGTCGGGCGCGGTGGTATCGCATCATTCGCTATTTCAGCGTGCGATATTGCACTCTGGGATATACGGGGTAAGTCAACAGGGCAGCCGTTATGGAAGATGGCTGGCGGCGCATCGCAGCGTTGCAAAGCATATTGCGGTGGTATCGATTTGAATTTTACGCTTGATAAGTTGCTGAACAGTATTGAAGGTTATCTTGCCAATGGCTTCAATGCGGTAAAGATCAAAGTCGGCCAGCCGGAACTCAACACCGATATCGAACGTGTAAAGGCGGTGCGTAAACTGATAGGCGATGACATCACCTTTATGGTCGATGCCAACTACTCATTAAACATCGATCAGGCTATCGCAGCCGCTAATGCATTTGCCGACTCAAATATTCTCTGGTTTGAAGAGCCCATCATACCGGATGACTACCGGGGCTATGCCCGTATTCGCAGAGAGACCGGTGTACCGGTAGCGATGGGGGAGAACCTGCATACCATTCACGAGTTCGAAACCGCGTTTGAGTTGTCCGACTTGTCGTTTGTGCAACCCGATTCATCTAACTGCGGCGGGATAACCGGCTGGTTGCAGGCGGCAGAGCTTGCCCAAAAAGCCGGTATTCCAGCCTGCAGTCATGGAATGCAGGAGTTGCATGTCAGTCTGGTGTCCGGCCGTACGACCGCACAGGATGAAAAGGCCGGCTGGCTGGAAGTGCATTCTTTCCCGATTGATCAGTACACAAAAAGGCCTTTACAGGTAGAAGATCACCTGGCCATAGCGCCTGATATTCCCGGTACAGGGGTTGAGTTCGACTGGCAGAAACTGGCACCGCATCAGGTCTGATCAATCTTCTGTTTTAACTACAAGGTTAATCTTGAGTCGAGTTCTGCGTATTGCAGCCCTGATCACTCACGCATGAATCACTCATGCATGAGTCACCCGGTGTTACTTCACCGCGAAGCGCTCGGCAAACATAATGCCGCCGATCACCAGTATCAATCCGGCGGCGTGGAACAGCTGAAACTGTTCACCTAAAATCAATACCGCCAGTAAAGAGCCGAAGATCGGCACCAGATTAATAAATAAACCTGCACGGTTTCCACCGATAAGTTCAACGCCACGTGCGTAGGATATCTGACTGACCACGGTGGGAAACACCACGACATATGCCATCACCAGCCAGCCACGCATCGAAGGCATGGTAAAGGGTTGCTGTTGTAACTCCCACAACATAAACGGCAGGCTCATGGTCGCAGCGCCAAGCGCGATCATCCACATAAATGCCAGCCAGTGGATAGCGGGTTTCCAGCGCAAGCCGAATGTATAGCCGGCATAGAAGACGCAGGCCAGTAACATAATGGCGTCGCCGCGGTTTAATCCCTGTTCGAAAAACGTCCATGGCTTGCCGTTGGTGGCGGTAATCAATACCCCGAACACACAGGCAAGCAAGCCTGCAATTTGAAGCATCGATACCCGCTGTGACAACAGTACAAAATTGGCCAGCATGATCATGGCGGGCATGGCCGCCTGTTCAATACTGACGTTAACTGCCGTGGTGTAGTTCAGCGACAGATACATAAACAGGTTAAACAGCGCCATGCCGACAGCGCCGAGCAGAAACAGAATCCACCACGACTTTTTAAGCGTTGCGGCTTCACGCTTCATATGCGGCCAGGCAAACGGGGTGAGCATGATCATCGCCAGGCACCAGCGCACGCAGGTAATGGTAAACGGTTGCCAGTCCAGCGTAGCCAGCTTACCGGCAACCGCGTTTCCCCCCCAGAACAGCGGGGCGATAATCAGCACCACATAGGCGTTGTTAAAAAGCTTAGCCGGATGAAAGCTCAAGACTGGTGGTTACGCTGAGCGTGCAGGCAATACCGTGCAACCTGCACTGATGGTGCGCTGATGCAGCCGTCACCGATAAAATCAGTGGGCCTGCTCGGGGAGATTTTTTTCAGTCGGGGCAAGTCGGTGGTCTGCCAGGGTAGAAGACGGAGATGTGAATAGTGGGGAGATAAACAAGTGCCAGATGGCAACGCAGTGTGTTTAGCAAGCGCTGGTGCACTGTATCAAGGTGCTGGTATGCGCGATAGTCAGTGAAGGCAGATGTCGCTGACTATCGCGCCTGGTGGTTGGTTTTATGCGTCGTCCGCTTCGTCGACAATAATCTGTCCGGTGGCTCTGCGCCATAGAATGGCACCGGCCAGACCGATCCCCAGAAAGATACTGTATAGAATCAGGCCAAGCCATTGCAAAGAGGCGGCATTGCCGGCAGACACCCAGCCTTCCTGCAGCGACAGATAAGCCAGCGCCGCAAACAAAATCAGCACGATTATCGTGCCGACCATGCCCAGCGCTTTCCAGGCGGCGATCAACAGCGCAATGTTCACCAGTACGGTCACAATGCCAGCGAGTATTACCCAGGCGTCAGTCGGATTGGGATGCCCGGCAATCCAGTGATAGATCGATTTACCGGACGGATTGTAGGTAGCAAAAACGATGATCGCAGCGATCAGTACGCGTGAAATCAATACGCCGGGTGAGGATTCCTGAATGGCTTTTATCATGGTAATACCGAGTGAAGAACTATCTGTAATACGCTAACAGAATGTTGTTGGCAGGTGGGGGCGATTGTCGAGATGTAACACCGCTTGGTGCTGACTTAATTGTAGTCCAGACTGACGCGTCTGCAGCCGGGGTCAGGCGGGAAAAAGGCCGGCCTTCATCAACATGCCGGGCACTGTTTTGCCCAGTTTTTCTTCCAGCCACAAAGCAGCGTCGATGGATTGCTGCGCAGAGACGCCAGTGCTGACACCTGCTCGCTCCAGCATATAGACAAGATCTTCAGTGGCGATATTACCGGTAGCACGCGGGGCGAACGGACACCCGCCAACGCCGCCGAAGCTTGAATCCAGCGCCGTGGCACCCGCTTCAATCCCTGCCCAGGCATTGGCGTAGCCGGTGTTGCGGGTATTGTGAAAGTGCAGGCGCAGCGGTATATCGGGGTAGAGCTGCCGGACCGCGTCGACGCGCTGTTTCACATCGACCGGTGAGGCAACGCCAATGGTGTCTGCCAGGGCAATCTCAAATGGCTGGGTTTCCATCGAGTCTTTGACCACTTTGATCAGTCGCTCAAGCGGCACCTCGCCGTCGAACGGGCAGCCAAATGCTGTGGCAATGGTGACGCCAACCGGAATCGGGTCGCTGATGTTATCCGTGAGGTTGCGCAGCGCGTCGAGTGTGCCTTGCGTGTTGGTGCCCTGATTGCGCTCTGCAAAGGTGTCACTGGCGACCACCACATAATTGGCTTCATCGAGGCGCGCATTGCAGGCACGCTGATAGCCGCGTTTGTTGAGTGCCAGCCCGATATAACGCGCTGAGCTGTTAGATGGGAGTGCGGCGGCGACCTCATCGGCGTCTGCCATTTGCGGCACTTTTTTAGGATTGACAAAGCTGGTGACCTCTATACGTGAGGCACCGGCGTCAATCGCGCGCTGAATCAGCGCGAGTTTGTCCTCAGTGGATAACAGCGTCTTTTCATTCTGTATGCCGTCACGCGGCGAGACTTCAATAATTTCGACTGAATCGTGCATAAGAGATGGCCCGTCCCGAAGGTGTGGCCACTGCGCGCGGCCGGTGTTTTTTAGCGCAACGTGTAGAGTATGTGTCAGCGCGAGTGTATACGAATGTGGCTATGGCTGCCGAGTATCAGGTGCTTCAACCTCAGGTGATAAAAGACAATGTCGAAGTGCTACAATCGCGCCTGAAAAAAAACGAAGCCAGCCTGCCGTGAGTCAAATAGTTCTGATTAACGTCGCCGGACGTGACCGTCCCGGTATCACGTCGGGCCTGTCCGAAATACTTGCCAGATTCTCCGTCACCGTGCTTGATATTGATCAGGCGACTATCCACAACAATTTGTCCTGGGGCATGCTGGTGGACATCCAGTCGCAGGATGGCTCATCGACCGACGCGCTGTTTAAAGAGCTGTTGTTTAAAGCGCACGACCTTGATCTGGACATCCGCTTCACGCCGGTCAGCGAAGAGGAATACAACGACTGGGTGGCTGGCAGCGGTCATGACCGGCACATCATCACGTTGCTTGCGCGCGAACTGCACGCCGCGTTGATTTCCCGCGTCACCGAAGTCATCAGCCGGCTCGACTGGAACATCGAGAGCATTCAGCGTATGTCGCCGCGAATCCCGCTGGCAGCCAGTCAGGCGTCTGCGATGATCGCCGTTGAATTCCGGGTCAATCACCGGGCCGGCGATATCGACGCACTGCGTTCCGAGTGTCTTGCCGTGTCGCGCGAAATCGCCGCCGACATCGCCATACAGGAAGACAACATCTGGCGCCGAACCCGTCGACTGGTCTGCTTCGATATGGACTCAACACTGATCACCGGCGAGGTGATCGATCTGATGGCGCAGGCGGCCGGGGTAGGAGAGCAGGTCGAAGCGATCACGGCCAGAGCCATGAACGGCGAACTGGATTTTGACAGCAGCTTTACCGAGCGCCTGGGCCTGTTACGCGGTCTGCCTGAGTCGAAGCTCGAGGCAATCTACCAGCAGCTGGTGATCACCGATGGTGCCGAGAATCTATTGAAAAACCTGAACCGTCTCGGTTATAAA
>JAHDHK010000225.1 GCA_020631335.1 Chromatiales bacterium | reverse complement strand
GGGGTAATATACCGGCGATCAGGTTATTTTGAGATTAGCTAAATGCATCCGCCGATGCACACAGGCATCGGCTGGATACGTCGGATTGTTTCAGGATATTTTTGGCAATAACTGATCGAGTGACTGCTTTGCATCACCATAAAACATCCGGGTGTTTTCTTTAAAAAACAACGGATTCTCGATACCGGAGTACCCGGTTCCCTGCCCGCGCTTTGAAACAAACACCTGTTTGGCTTTCCAGACCTCCAGCACTGGCATGCCGGCAATCGGTGAATTAGGATCATCCTGCGCAGCCGGATTGACAATGTCGTTCGAGCCAATAACGATGACGACATCGGTCTCTGGGAAGTCATCATTGATTTCATCCATCTCCAGCACAATGTCGTACGGCACTTTTGCTTCAGCCAGCAACACGTTCATATGGCCAGGCAGACGCCCGGCAACCGGATGAATACCGAAGCGGACCGTTTTGCCTTTATCGCGCAGCCTTCTGGTGAGCTCGGATACCGATTGCTGTGCCTGCGCTACTGCCATGCCGTAACCCGGCACAATAATCACACTGTCTGCATCATCCAGTGACGCTGCTACACCATCAGCATCAATGGCAATCTGCTCGCCCTCGACTTCCATCGCCGCACCGGTACTGTCACCGAAACCACCGAGAATGACGGATAGGAATCGACGGTTCATCGCCCGACACATAATGTAAGACAGGATCGCGCCGGAAGATCCGACCAGTGCCCCGGTGACAATCAACAGATCGTTACCTAACAAAAATCCGGTTGCAGCAGCCGCCCATCCGGAATAAGAATTCAACATGGATACCACCACCGGCATATCTGCACCACCAATCGCAAACACCAGGTGCGCTCCCAGTATCAATGCCAGCACTGTCATCAGATAAAGCGTCCAGCTGCCCGCATGCTGCATGTACAAAAACAGCAGCACCACAGATGCGCCCACCAATACAATGTTAAGCAAATGCCTGCCCGGCAGTATCAGTGCTTTGCCATCTATTTTTCCGGCGAGCTTGCCGTAGGCCACAATAGAACCCGTAAAGGTAATTGCACCGATAAACACGCCAAGAAACACTTCTATTTCGTGAATTATTTTCTCGGCATTGCTTTCGAGTATCGGTGGATTGATGTCAGAGTTTATTCCGATAAAAACAGCGGCCAGCCCGACAAAGGAATGCAATGCCGCCACCAGCTGCGGCATGCCGGTCATCTCAACGCGACGGGCGACTATCGTGCCGATTATTGCACCCGCCCCCAGCATCGCGATCAGCACAAACCCGATTTTTACATCGGGCCCCAGGATCGTTGCCAGAATGGCTATCGCCATACCGACAATGCCAAACCAGACAGCACGTTTGGCACTTTCCTGATTAGACAACCCGCCCAGAGAAAGAATAAAAAGCACTGCGGCCGCAATGTAGCCCGCTGTTTGCAACTCGGTAGTTAACATGATGGGCTACCTTATGATTTTTGAAACATTTGCAACATACGCCGCGTGACAAGAAACCCGCCCACGACATTAATGGTTGCTATCAATACCGATATCGCCGCCAGCACAGTAACGATAGCGCTCGGCTGATCAAGCTGTAGTAAGGCACCGACAATAATGATTCCTGATATTGCGTTGGTGACCGCCATCAAAGGTGTGTGCAATGCGTGAGAGACATTCCAGATCACCTGAAACCCGACAAAAACAGCCAGCACAAACACAATAAAGTGCTGCATAAAACTGGCTGGTGCATAGCGCCCGATAAAGAACATCAGCACAGCGCCCAGCCCCAGCAGTGCGATTTGCTGTCTGCCTGATTTTTTCATCGCCGCCGCTTCTTCAGCAGCTATTTCTTCAGCGCTCTTTTCAACCGGCTTTGGCTTTTGCTTTGCAATAGCCTGAATTTTGGGCGGCGGCGGAGGGAAGGTCACTTCTTTGTTAAATGCGATGGTGGCGCCACGGATAACATCGTCTTCCATATCGTGATTGATGACACCGTCTTTCTCCGGCGTCAGGTCAGTCAGCATGTGCCTGATGTTGGTGGAATATAAGTCGGAGGACTGAGTAGCCATTCGGCTCGGGAAGTCGGTGTAACCGATTACCGTCACGCCATTCGCAGTGACGATTTTTTCATCCGGCACAGTCGCATCACAGTTGCCGCCGCGCTCTGCTGCAAGATCTATGATCACGGAACCTGACTTCATGGCATCGACCATATCGCTAAGCCACAGCTTCGGTGCATCACGCCCGGGGATAAGTGCTGTTGTAATCACGATATCAACTTCAGGCGCCTGCTGTCGAAACAGCTCCAGTTGCTTTTCGCGAAATTCCGGACTCGACGGCGCAGCGTAACCACCGGTTTCCGCGCCATCGGTCTGATCATCAAAATCGAGAAAAAGGAACTCGGCCCCCATGGACTCGATTTGCTCGGCTACTTCGGGGCGCACATCAAATGCACGCACAATTGCACCGAGCGACTGCGCAGCTCCAATGGCGGCCAGTCCGGCCACTCCGGCACCGATCACCAGTACTTTCGCAGGTTGTACCTTGCCGGCCGCCGTGATCTGACCGGTAAAAAAACGCCCGAAATTATTACCCGCTTCAATAACAGCACGATACCCGGCGATATTGGCCATTGAAGACAACGCATCCATTTTTTGCGCACGGCTGATTCGCGGCACCATGTCCATGGCAATCACGTTGACGTCAAGCTCTGCCGCACGCTGCATTAATGATTCATTTTGAGCCGGATAAAAAAATGAGATCAGTGTTTTGCCGGAAGCCTGCGCGATTTCATCATTTTCCGGCGGCCGTACTTTGGCAATAATCTGAGCACGAGAATACAGCTGCGCGGCGTTATCAACGACCTCCACACCTGCTTCGCGATAGGCTTCATCTGCGTAGCCTGCAAGCACACCGGCTTTTGATTCAATGACACACTCGTGCCCGAGTTTCTGCAGCGCTGCAGCAGAAGCCGGCGTCATCGCAACCCTGGCCTCGCCTTCAAACAATTCTTTGGGACTGCCGACAATCAAAGTAAACCCCCTCGCATTAAACGACCAACAAGCATAACACACCCGTATTTCACGACTGACGGGCTATCTGTACTTCAAAGTTAAGTGTGACCTGACACCTGAAGGAAGCCTTTTCCACCTGAAACGTTCAAAGCAACTCAGTCTGCCACCATCCACATCAGCCACCATACACATGTCAGTTGAAAGCAATGAACAACCGGAGGCTTATCCCGGATGCTGACAATGGTGTCGCTCCCCACTGCTGTACAAACTAAAGCGTACTATACCGCTATTGAAATTTTCACAACGGAAATTCCACAATGTGAATTTTACTACAAGCGCAATTATTCTGTCGGGGAGACACCTCGCGCGAGTCACTTAATCGTATGCGCATCTCTACACTGGTGGATACGTGTGTACCTGGCTCAAGATACACAGAGATACAGGCTATAACAACAATGAAACACCATTTGACAGCTGACGCGCAGAATACCGGCAAGGGGTGGGCATTCGCGCTACAGGTAGCTGTTACAAAAACCCGTCTGCACGCTATTTGTGACCACAAGCCTGATGACAAATGGGTGTGAGCATTCAGTGCGCTCCTGAATTAGTGCTTTTCGATTGTGATCGGCACGGTCAGTCTCAGATTTCCGTCTTCATCGGCAGGAATCTCACCGGCACGCATATTTACCTGTAGTGACGGGATGATCAAACGCGGCGCTTTCAATTGTGCGTCGCGCTCGGTACGAAACTTTACGTATTCATCTTTAGATTTTCCGCCACCCACGTGGATATTTTTCTGCTTCTGCTCGGCAACCGTTGTCTCCCACTGGATCTCCCTTCCTCCCGGCCCGTAGTCGTGGCACATAAACAGACGCATTTCATCGGGCAGTGACAGGATTTTCTGAATGGATTCATATAATTCTCCGGCATCTCCACCGGGGAAATCAGCCCTTGCCGAACCACCATCCGGCATAAACAGCGTATCACCGATAAATGCAGCATTGCCGACGACGTGCACCATGCACGCGGGTGTATGCCCCGGTGTATGCATCACAAATGCCTCCATCGAACCGATGTTATAGGTGTCACCCTCTTTAAAGAGCCGGTCGAATTGACTGCCGTCTCTTTGAAACTCGGTACCTTCGTTAAATATTTTGCCGAAGGTGTCTTGTACCGCGACTATGTTTTCACCGATGCCGATTTTGCCACCGAGTTTCTCCTGTATGTACGGGGCGGCAGATAAGTGATCTGCATGCACGTGTGTTTCGATGATCCACTCCAGCGACAGCGCATTTGCAGTGACATAGTCAATGACTTCATCAGCACTTTCAAACGCAACACGACCGGCGGCGTAATCTATATCGAGCACAGAGTCAACAACAGCACACGAAGCAGATGCCGGATCTTTAACCACATAACTGATGGTGTTGGACTGATCATCAAAGAACGCTTTTATCTCGGGCACTACATTCATATTCAGTTTTTCGTTATTCATCATCTTCAAATTCAGCATAAATGTTCAGTCTGCTTATTGCTGCACGTAGTCGGCACCATACCCAACGACTGTTCACAGCACTCACTGGAATTACCCGGTGGGATGCGCCTGAAAATTCTATTGCCCATTCAGACTCATCAGCCCTGCGCGGCCGATACGGCCTGCCGTTGCAGAAACCGGGCACTGGCTGCCAACGCTCAACCCCTGGCGCGCCGACTTTTGAGTATACTGACTGACCAGCAGGTTTGTATAATAAACCGGTTGCCTATATTCTGCTCTGTATCCACCTACCGTCACGTTTTACGCAACTGTTTTCACTACTCCACGGTCACACCCGACAACTCCACAACGTTACCGTGTAAAGCCGCCAAACGCGATGAGCAGACCACCTCTACCTGCGAAGGTCAAACAGAAACACGTACCGCAATTTACATTGAGCCAAACCAATCAATCACTGCAAGACTATGCAAAAGCTGTGACTTTCAGCGCCGGAAAGTAAAGTAACAACGTCTTACCGCACATTTTTTCCGACCACAACGCCACCGGGCTTGCCACAACTTCGACTCATTCCGGCGTCCTCCAGATAACGAGCAAATCAGATTCCACAGCATCCGACAAATCCACTGATCAGCCGACCGCCGCCAATGTGGGTAGTGGCTGCCACAGTTGGCAGTGCGATCATGGGTATCACGCTGCTCACGCCCGCATTGCCGCTGTTACAACAGCAATTTGCCGCCAGTGATGATGCGGTGCAACTACAGCTAACCGTCTACCTGATCGCACTGGCGGCGGGCCAGCTGATTTGCGGCACACTGTCTGATCAATTCGGCAGGCGGCCACTGCTACTGGGTGGTACTTTTCTATTCTGTATCGGCGGTGCACTTGGGCTCACAGCCGCCAAAATCGAATGGCTCACTTTGTATCGCATTATTCAGGGGCTGGGCGCATCTGCCTGTTTGTCGATGGGTCGCACTATGGTCAACGATTGCTACTCCCGGGCTGAGGCAGCTAAACACATGGCGACCATCCAGATCATGGTGGCAATAGCCCCTATTTTATCGCTGGCGCTGGGAGGTGTACTGGCGGAGATTGCAGGCTGGCGCGGGGCGCTGCTGGTCACCTCGGTTGCCGGCGCCATTGTATTTGCACTTTGCATGTCGACTACAACAGAAACACATCTCGACCGCGCACGCATGGGTGGCGTCGCCGACGTTGCAGGTGTGTATAAGAAACTGCTGTCCAATCGTATTTTTCTATTTTTTTCGATTACCGGCAGCCTGCAGGTAGCGATGTTCTTTTCCATGAACGGTTTTCTGCCCTATCAATATGCACGCAACGGATTCACACCGATGCAGTTCGGCCTGTGGTTTTCACTGACTTCTGTGTTTTATCTGATAGGCAATACCACCAATCGCCTGTACTTCGTTTCACGAGGGATCGAGCGGGCGGCGCTGATCGGATGTGCGTTGTGTCTGGCTGCGGTCATTACTATGTTTGTCACACAGGAACTTGGCATGACACACCAGATGTCACTGGTGATACCGTGCTGCCTGTTCGGATTCAGCAACGGTATTATTCTGGGCAACTGTATGGTCGGTGCGATGTCTGCGGCGGGCCGGCACGCCGGTACCGGAGCCGGACTGGCAGGCGCTTCACAAATGGCCACAGGCGCATTATTCGGCTCGGCGATTATCGCCATCGGCGGCGCAAAAGATTTTACTATCGCCGCGGTGTCGATGATGGCAATGTCATTGTTATCATTGAGCTCTATCTGGTACATCTACAAGAATCGTCCTTCTTCTCATGAATAGTTTGAAAAACACGCTGATTATTGCCGCACTGGAACTCCGACGCGCTTTTACCACCCGACGCGGCATGACTGTGATTATTGCTTTCGTGCTGATCTGGGGACTGTTGCTGCGCTACGGTGTTGTCGGCGCCGCCCAATGGCTTACCGGTGGCGGTAACGTTATTGGCTCGATGTTCAATTCATCCACCATTCGTGCGCTGCTCAACTGGGAAGTAGCCGAGTTCGCTGTATTGTGGGTGTTATCGCTGTATTTGTTCCCGATGTTCTGCCTGATTCTGGCAGCAGACCAGACTGCCTCCGACCGCGCACGCGGCACATTAAGGTTACTCACGCTGCATGCCACCCGTGGCAGTGTATTTATCGGACGGTTTACCGGACTTTATCTGATACAGCTGTTGTTGCTTGCGCTGGTAGTGATCGCCACAGTGGTGCTGGTTCTGATCAGAGATGCATCACTTTCAACGACTGCAACAGAAACGGCCGCCATGGTGTTTGTCAATCTCGCGCTGCTGATTGCAGCCTATACCGCTGCCATGGCATTGATCAATGTATTTGCATCATCCGCAAGGCAGGCCACCACCTGGGCAATAATTTTGTGGATAGTGATCGGGTTGATCATTTTCTGGGTTGGCAGATATGTTCAACAGGCAGAATTACTGAGATGGATTCTGCCCGGCGCGCATATTAAATTCCTGTTGCAGCAGAACAGCTGGCAATCACTTCAAATTGCCTTTGTACCTCTGTTGCAAACCATCGGACTGCTGGGGACCGGTTACATTGCCATGAGGATGCGCGACCTGTGAGTATGATTATCGAATGCACGGCACTGAGTAAGCATTATGGTCGTACTATCGCGTTGCGGGATATCAACCTGCAGTTAAAGGCGGGGGCGCCCATTGCACTGGTAGGCCCTAACGGTGCAGGCAAAACAACACTGCTCAGCCTGTTGTGCGGATACATCCGTCCAGGCAGCGGTGACGTCACCGTCATGGGGCAACGCGCCGGCAGTCAAAACGCAATCCGGCATATATCTGCACTACCACAGGACGCCTCCCTTGACCCCAACTTCAGTATCGGCATACAGCTCCGGCACTATGCACGGCTGCGCAATGTAAGCAATGCAACAGCAGAGGTACGCCGGGTACTGAGGCTGGTACAGCTGGAAGACCAGATAAACGCCAAAGCCACACAACTCAGCCACGGTATGCGCAAGCGTGTATTGCTGGCGCAGTCACTCATTGGCAATCCGACACTTGTGCTGCTCGATGAACCCACCGCAGGCATCGACCCGCCCAACGTCAAGATTATTCGAGAGATGATCGCCCGACAGGCAACCGACGCCACCTTTGTGGTGAGCTCTCATAACCTCGACGAACTCGAAAAAATATGTGGCACCGTGGTACACCTGGCAGCAGGCGAGCTACGCGGTGTTAATGCGATAGATGATGTTAACAACGAAGGTGTACTGACAGTCGTACTCAGCGCGGACTCAATCATGGAAGACCATGCTATTGATCAAATTGACGGTATTAAAACTGCCCGGCTTCGCACCCCGACAGAATTAGTTATTGAATACGATCATCAGCATTATCCCGACACCGATATTGCGGTACTCAGCTGGCTATCACAACACGGACTTCGATACAGAAGGATCTCCAAAGGCCGAAGCCTGGAGGAGCAGGTGTTCAACTAGCAGAGGTTATACAACGATTACCGACGTTCCCGGAAAGAACAGAACTTCACTCATTCACAATGCTGATTGCGTCTCTCGTTTGATCGGACGAGGCAAACTGTATCTTAACCATGCAGACAAAGGATAATTTAGACCCTTGATCATTTTTTTAAAATTTGTCGCAATATCGTTGTGTAGTTATCTTTGCATTGCAATGGTGTTGATCTTTACGCAAAAGCCCGGCGCCAACGACGATGCAGGTATCGATGCCGGAGTCGGCCTGGATTTTTCCAGCATGTCCGGCGCTGCTATTGCCACTTCTCCTGCACTTGAATTTAAGGCTCGGGATGCAACAAAACTCCGGTATCGCTTATACGAAAACAGTCACGGGCCGTTAATTATCGTGTTACACGGCTCTGGCGCCCACGGCGGACTCTATGACACACTGGCTCAGGGTCTAATCGCATCGGGCACCGTTGTGGTCCCGGACCTGCGCGGGCACGGTGGCCAGTTACCAACCGGTGACGTTCAATACATTGGTCAACTGGAAGACGATCTGACAGATCTGATTAATGCCACCCGCTCGGGAGCCGACCAGCAAGTGGTACTGGTGGGGCACTCTTCGGGCGGCGGCCTGGCCATCCGCTATAGCGGAAACAGCAATCAACCGGGTCCAGACGCCGTGGTTTTGCTGGCACCCTATGTTGGCTACAACGCAACAACCACACGCGCAAACTCCGGCGGCTGGGCACAACCACTAACACGGCGAATCATCGGCCTGACGATGCTGAACGCGCTGAAGATCCGTGTTTTTAACCATTTGAAAGTGATCTCGTTCAGACTGCCTCAGAATGGCAGAGCGCTGCAAATGACAGACTCATATTCCTACCGGTTAAACACCTCCTTCGCACCACGGCGTGAATACGCAAAAGATCTGGAACAACTGCCCCGTTTCAGTGTATTGGTTGGCAGTGACGATGAGGCATTTATTGCAGCACAATATCCCCCTTTATTCGATAGCTTAGCAAGCCGTGGTTCGGTGGAGATACTCGAAGGGCTAACGCATTTGGATGTGATTGGCAGCGAACTTGTGCATCGTAAAACAGCTGAGTTTATCGCGAGTTTGTCAGACACTCCGAGCGGAGATTAACTCGTTGTTTGTTTTGTATAGCTGTTACACGCGCAACTATGGCATTGGCGGATGCGCCTGCGGTTTATCCGCCCTACGGTATTGCGGTACGTTTTAATAGAGATCACACGGCGTGAGTAAGGCTGCGTACAACAAACCTTACTGACACGTCGGGATTCCAACTGCGTAGGGGAGCATAAGCGCCAGGCGCATCTACCGTTTTTA
>JAHDHK010000224.1 GCA_020631335.1 Chromatiales bacterium | reverse complement strand
GCAGAAATCGGTGTGACTTATGTGCAGGGTTATGTAGTGGCTGAGCCTGTGACATTTTACGATTACTTTAGCTATGCCAAGGCGGCATAAAATCGCCGGCAGTCGAGCGCTTAACGACCCGTTCTGTGCTCACGCTCAAATGCGTTGCGCAGCTGAACGATTTCCGCAACGATAGCGATCGCAATTTCGGCAGCACTGCGGCTGCCGATATCAAGGCCAACGGGGCCGTGCAGTCGCGATACATCGCTTTCATCCAGACCGATGCCTGTCAGGCGTTTCTTGCGTCGCGCATTGTTGGCTCGAGAGCCCAGCGCACCGACATAAAATGCATCAGAAGGCAATGCTTCTATTAGTGCAGAGTCATCCAGATTCGGGTCGTGGGTAAGTGCCAGTACAATACTGTGATGATCAGTTGCATACTGAAGAACAGCTTCTTCGGGCAATGAATCCGTCAGGGTGCTGCCTTCAACATTCCATGCACCGGCGAACTCAGCACGAGGTTCGCAGACAATCACGTCGTAATCCAGTGCCTGTGCAAACTGTGCAACGAATCTGGACAGTTGTCCCGCACCTATCAATAGTACCCGCCAGCCGGGGCCGAATATTTTGCGTAGCTGATTGCCGTTGTAATCAAATTCTACCTGCCTGTCGACTTCTTCCAGTGTCGCTTTGCCTGACTTAAGGTCGATGGTACGTGCCAGTCGTTTTCTGTCATTGATTGCGCTGACGATCTGCTTCAGTGCGCTGGAATCTGACAGTGCTTCAAAAACCAGTTCAATGCGCCCGCCACAGGGCAGGCCGAATTTTCGGGCTTCATCATCACTGATTTCGTGTGCAAAAGACTGCGCACGATTTTGATCATCTATTCGAATAGCGAGCTGTTTTTCTATGCAGCCCCCGGATACGGACCCCACCAGATAACCGTCATCACGTACCGCAGCAATAGAACCCGGTGGTCGCGGTGAAGAACCGAAGGTCTTTGCTACGGTAATCAGTTCAACCCGGCTGCCGGCGTCAAGCCACTCTATTGCCTGATGCAGAACTTCGATATCACCGCTGTCTATACTCATCGTCATCCCGGTGGATTATGTATCCAGTAGTTTCGTCAAAAACGGTGCAGTGTGCGAGTTTTTCGATTGCATGATTTTTTCTGGCGTTCCTCGCGCAATGACTTTGCCACCACCATCGCCACCTTCCGGCCCCATATCAAGCATCCAGTCACAGTTTGCCATTAAATCCAGATTGTGTTCGATCACAACGACCGTATTGCCTGATTCAACCAGTCTGTGTAAAACGTGGATTAGCTTTTCTACATCTGCCATATGCAGACCGACAGTGGGCTCATCGAGAATATACAGGGTATGGCTGAGTTTGCGGGAGCGCCGGTCTGTAGTCGCACCACCTGCTTTGCTCAATTCGGTGACCAGTTTGATACGTTGTGCTTCACCGCCCGAGAGTGTAGGGCTCTGTTGCCCGAGTGTCAGATAACCCAGTCCGACATCCTGCAACAGTTGCAACGGATGGTGAACGTTTTTGTGAGCGCTGAAAAACTCAACAGCCTCATCGATGCTCATTAGCAGTACGTCGCCGATAGATTTGCCTTTGTACAGTACACCGAGCGTTTCCGAATTGAAGCGTAAGCCATTACACACATCACACGGTACTTTGACATCCGGCAGAAAACTCATTTCTATTCGGGTGAGTCCCTGACCTTCACAGGCGGAACACCTGCCATCACTGACATTAAACGAAAAGCGACTGGCGGTATAACCACGGATTCTGGCTTCGGTTGCATCCGCGAAGATCCGCCGGATGTTGTCCCAGAATCCTACATAGGTGGCCGGGCAGGAGCGTGGTGTTTTACCGATCGGTGTCTGATCGACTTCCAGTACCCGGCTGATTTTGTCGTAGCCGGTAATCGATTCACAACCTACTGGTTTGTGGTTTTTTTTGCGTTTGGTATCACTGAGTAAGTGCTGCAGATTGTTACCCATAATAGAACGCACCAGTGTGCTTTTGCCACTGCCCGACACGCCGGTAACACAGGTAAGTCTGCCAATCGGGATTTTTACGTTAACGTTTTTTATATTGTTAAAGGTCGCGCGTTTTACTTCTATCCATTCGGGCTTTGCACTGCGTCGCGGATAGAGTGGATATTGCAGCGGTTTCGATAGCGCTTTGCCGGTTACCGAGTTTTTATTTTTCATGAGCTGCTTCAACGTACCTGCAGCAACCACTACGCCGCCGTTCACACCCGCGCCCGGCCCGAGGTCAATCACATGATCTGCCTGCCTGATGGTGTCTTCATCATGTTCAACTACCACCACTGTGTTGCCATTGCCACGCAGTTTGTTCAACGTGCCCAGTAGCATCTGGTTATCACGCGGATGCAGGCCGATGGTTGGCTCGTCGAGAATGTAGCATACGCCCTGCAGGTTGGACCCCAGTTGAGACGCCAGTCGAATGCGCTGGGCTTCACCTCCGCTGAGGCTTGGTGCCGGACGATCAAGTGTCAGATAACTCAAGCCGACCTGCTCGAGAAAATCCAGTCGCGAGCGAATCTCCTTGAGGATATCTCTGGTAATTTCAGCTTCGCGCCCGGTTGCATCGAGCTTGTTAAACCAGTGTCTGGCATCTTTTATAGAAAGTTTATTCAGGCTGGCAATATTCTGCCTGGCATAGCGCACTGCCAGTGCGACCGGGTTTAGCCGCTGCCCCGTACACTGCGGGCACTCCAGTGCCTCTGGCTCGTCCTGCAGCCAGTGGTCTTCTTCTCCTGTTTGTTCTTCATCAAACTCAGGTGAAAGCACGCCCGTACCGTAACAGCTTTCACACCAGCCGTGCTTCGAATTATAAGAAAACAATCGCGGATCGAGCTCGGGGAAGCTTGTGCCGCAGTTGTTGCAGGCACGCTTGACAGAATACAGCGTCTCGCGGGTTTTCTTACCTGCTTTGCCAGCCACCTTGATAACTCCCTTGCCGTAGTCAAGAGATCGCTGGATCAGCTCTTCCAGTTTGTCTTCGCTTTTATTGCTGATAGTGATGCTGCCAACCGGTAGATCGATATTGTGTTCCTGATAACGATCGAGCCTTGGCCAGTTGCCGGTAGGCAGATGTTCATTGTCTACCCGCAGCGTGTCAAAGCCGCGGCCTTCCGCCCATTTGGCCAGATCGGTGTAATAACCTTTGCGGGAGACAATGAGCGGAGCCAGTATTTCCACCTGACTGCCTTTATACAGCTTGCTGATTTGAGCCTTGATGCTCTCGGCCGTTTGGGCCGCAATCGGAATGTCGCAGTCTGGACAGTGTTGAACACCCAGTTTCACGAAAAGCAGCCGGATAAAGTGATAAAGCTCGGTCATGGTGGCGACTGTGCTCTTACGCCCGCCGCGACTGGTGCGCTGTTCGATTGCCACTGTTGGTGGTATACCGAATATCGCATCGACATCCGGTTTGGCCGCAGGCTGTACAAACTGCCTTGCATAAGCATTAAGCGACTCAAGGTAACGTCGCTGACCTTCATTAAAAAGTATGTCAAAAGCCAGTGTGCTTTTACCGCTGCCGCTTAAGCCTGTAATTACGGTGAATTTATCATGCGGTACTTTGACATCAATCTGACGCAGGTTATGTTCACGTGCGTTTACTACACTGATTTCGTTCGCGTTGTACGCCGGTTGATCATCTGCAATCCCGGTAGCATCAACTCGGCTGAATTCATCAATTGCCTGAAGATAGTCTTTAAGTTCTATTCCGGTAGATGTTTTTGTTTTGACTATTTCCCCGACAGTGCCGGTAAAAACGACTTCACCACCTTTGTCGCCGCCTTCAGGTCCGAGGTCGATAATCCAGTCGGCATTACTGATCACATCGAGGTTATGTTCGACGACAACAATAGAGTGGCCATCGTCGAGCAGCTGATCAAATGCAAAAAGTAGTTTGGCAATATCGTCAAAATGCAAACCGGTGGTCGGCTCGTCAAAAATAAACAACTTCTTTTCGGTGCTGTTTTTTGAGGCTTTGCGTGCTTTCGCCAAATGAGCGGCAAGCTTCAGGCGCTGTGCTTCGCCGCCACTGAGTGTCGGTACCGGCTGACCCAGCGTGAGATACCCCAGCCCGACCGACAGCAACGGGTGGAGCGCTTTCAGGATGTCGGCGTTATCGGAGAAGAAATCCACAGCATCATCGACGGTCATATCGAGTACATCGGCAACATTGACCGCCTGGTCGCTGTGCGGGTGTACCAGCTTTATGTCCAGCACCTCATCTCTGAAACGTCGTCCGTTACAGGCATGGCAGCGCAGATATATATCACTTAAGAATTGCATCTCCACATGCTCAAAACCATTGCCTGAGCAGGTCGGGCAGCGCATTCCCGAATTGAAACTGAAACTGCCGGCGGTGTATCCGCGATGTTTTGATTCCGGATCACTGGCAAACTGTTTTCTGATCCCTTCAAATGCACCGGTATAACTGACCGGGTTGGAGCGGGCGGATTTTCCAATCGGGGTCTGATCTACCATCACGACATCGTCAATGGCACCCTGGCCGCTAACGGCACGATGCTCGCCGGCGATCTCGGTTGGCTTGCCGAATTTACGGCACAGCGCGCGATACAGCGTGTCTTCAACCAGGGTTGATTTACCTGAGCCGCTGACACCGGTGACGCATACCAATTGCTGCAGCGGGAATTCGACATCGAGCGTTTTCAGATTGTGCGCACCGGCACCTTTTACAGTGATGCAGGGTGCTTTTTTGCGTACCGGTTTTTTATCAACTGTGCGAGTCAGTTTTTTACCCCCGCTGAGGTAACTTGCCGTCAGCGACTTTTTGGCTCTTGCCAATTGGCGGACAGAACCATTGAAGACCATCTCGCCACCGTGGCTGCCCGGTCCGGGGCCCATATCAATCACCCGATCGGCGGCAAGTATGAGTTGAGGGTCATGTTCAACCACCACAAGCGTGTTGCCGGAGTCCCGCAGGCGATGCAACACACCGATCACGCGGTTGATATCTCTGGGGTGCAGACCAATGCTCGGTTCGTCCAGTACAAACAGGGTGTTTACCAGTGAGGTACCCAGTGCAGTCGTGAGATTGATACGCTGAACCTCGCCTCCGCTGAGTGTTCGCGATTGTCGGTCGAGCGTGAGATAGCCCAGTCCGACTTCTGACAGATAACGCAGCCGCGATCTGATTTCTCCCAGTAATAACTCTGTCGCCTGATCCAGTGGTGCAGGCAATGTCAGTTGGTTGAAAAAACGTTCGCACACATCGAGTGGTAGCTGCATCACGTCATGAATCAACAAGCCCGGCAGCTTTTGAAACGCCGCCTGCGAGAGGTTTGTGCCCTGCGGGTGGAAACGCGGGTTGTCGGCAAGTGCGTTATTAGCCTCTTCACGGGTGCCCAGTCGCCACCAGAGTGCTTCGGGTTTTAAGCGGGCACCGTTGCAGGTAGTACACGGCGTGTACGAGCGATACTTCGACAGCAATACACGTACGTGCATTTTGTAACTGCGAGACTCCAGGTAGTCAAAGAAACGTTGCACGCCATACCAGTGAACACCGTCCCAGTCGCCTTCGCCTTCCAGTACCCAGCGCTGATGTTTTCTTCCGAGCTTCTTCCACGGTACATCGGTCGGGACTTTGTGCTTTTTGGCAAAACGCATTAGATCGCGCTGGCAGATCGCGTTGGTTTTGGTTTGCCAGGGTTTAACCGCACCCTGTGCCAGGCTTAATGATTCGTCGGGCACCACCAGCTGATAGTCGATTCCCATCACTCTGCCAAAGCCGCGACAATCTTCACAGGCACCCATCGGGGAGTTGAAGGAGAAAAGGCTGGGGACCGGAGGTTTAAATGACTGCTTGCAGGAGGCGCAGGCAAATTCTGCCGAGTAGACCCGTGCGCGTCCCGGTTTGCGTGATTCATCGAGCGGGTAGACTCTGGCGATACCGCTGCCGTGCTTAAATGCCGCCTCCAGTGCCTCTACCAGGCGTGCCCGGTTGGCGTCGATCACCCGGGTACGGTCCTGAATAATCTCTATTTCGCGGTTGCTTTGGCGGTGGATGCGCGTGTAACCCTGTCGCTGTAACCAGTCCTGTACTTCATCGGTGCTGAAGTTGTCGGGTACTGACACGGTGAATGTCACCATAACGCGCGCATCGGCCAGTTTGTTCTGCAATTCGGTGGCAATGTGCTGCGGTGTTTCGCGTTGCACCGGCTTGCCGCATCCCGGGCAATACAGTTGCGCTGCACGTGCATAGAGCAACTTCAGGTGGTCGTTCAGTTCGGTCATCGTGCCGACAGTTGAGCGAGACGTTCTGACCGGATTAGTCTGATCGATGGCAATGGCGGGAGGTATCCCGTCAATACTGTCTACCTGCGGCTTATCCATGCGATCGAGAAACTGTCTCGCGTACGGGCTGAACGTCTCGACGTAGCGTCGTTGTCCCTCAGCGTAAATCGTGTCGAACGCGAGCGAGGACTTTCCGGAGCCGCTGACGCCGGTGATGACCACGAATTCGCCATGCGGAATACTGACATCAAGATGCTTGAGATTATTTTGCGTCGCGTTACGCACGACGATCTGCGGTTTCGGCATAAATTCTTTTTAAGCTCGGTGCAATGTTGCAGTATATTGGTGGCGGAACGTGGTGTCCCAATAAACATCATGCAGAATATTTCGACACTGGTAACACTACGTCGACAACGCAATAGCAATTCACTGTCATCACGACATTCTGCTTGTAATAATCACCACAACTAAGCACGCCCGAAACGGTTACCAACAAATTGGATGTGAACTTGGATACTCAACACAGCGCACCGTTAACTCCACAGCGGCTGCAGCAATTCCAGTCCAGCGGTTATCTGATCGAACGGGGGCTGGCCGACGCCGACACGGTAGCGGCCATGAACCATATTATCGCTGATACCGTCAGCCCGGCACTTGCACCGGTAGAGTATGAGGCCGATGTTCATTATCCCGGGTCACCCGAGAGTAAAAATGCACCTGGCGGACAGACGCCGCGTCGATTACTTAACGCCTACGCGCGCGATATTGTTTTTCGAGACTGGGCGCGTTCTCCGGCGGTTGTCCGGCGTCTGGAGCAGATGCTTAACTGCACTCAGGTGATGGTGTCGCAAAACCATCACAACTGCATCATGACAAAACATCCCGGATTCAGCAGTGTGACCTCGTGGCATCAGGATATGCGTTACTGGTCTTTCGATCAGGCCGAGCTGGTCAGTGTGTGGCTGGCGCTCGGTGATGAAACCGCGCACAACGGTGGTTTAATGCTGATCCCGGGGTCGCATACGCTGGATCTGCCGCGCGGACGCCTCGACGCAGCTTTGTTTCTACGTACCGATATTGCCGAAAACAAAGCATTGATTGAAAACGCGGTACCGGCGGAGCTTCGTGCAGGCGACACCTTGTTTTTTCATTGTCGTACGTTTCACGCTGCGAGTCAGAACGATACGCAAACACTGAAAAAATCGCTGGTGTACACATATCACTGTGAGAAAAACCGCGCCATACCCGAAACGCGTTCGGCCAACCATGCAGATATTCTGGTGTCAGCCGCTCCCGGTTAAGCACTGGTACCGCAGCGCCCGGGCCCGGCTGGACTGCCGCTTGTGATTACGGTCTTTTTTCAGTGAGCACCGAGCCGTCAGCCTGACCAAGCAGCATGACATCTGCGGGTCGGTGCGCAAACAGACCGCAACACACGACACCGGCAATCTGGTTGAATTGTGTTTCAAGCGCGACCGGATCTGAAATCTGCATATTGTGGACATCGAGAATGACATTGCCGTTGTCGGTGGTGCAGCGATCACGCAACTCCGGATCACCGCCAAGTTTGACAATTTCCCGCGCCACGTAGCTGCGCGCCATCGGCAATACTTCTATTGGCAACGGGTATTTACCGAGCACATCCACTTTTTTACCGGCATCGGCAATACAGACGAAACGGGTGCTGGCAGCGGCCACGATTTTCTCCCGGGTAAGCGCGCCACCCCCTCCCTTAATCAGTTGCAGCCGGGCGTTGACCTCATCTGTACCGTCAATGTAAACCGACAGCGTACCGGCTGCGTTGAGGTCCCAAAGCTCGATGCCATGCGCTTTCAGACGCTCGGCGGTCGCCTCGGAGCTGGCCACCGCACCATCGATCTGCAACTGTGAATGCGCCAGTGCATCGATAAAGTGATTGGCCGTGGTGCCTGTGCCGACACCGATAATGGTGCCCTCCGTGACCCATTCCAGCGCCGACCTTGCGACCGCTTTTTTCATTTCTTCTGCAGACATTTTGCTACCGCTTGCTGTTGATCGATCAAACCGGTCAGTTGTGCTGGCAGTAGCACCTGATCAGTTGTTAGTGCGTCAGGGTTTAGTTAGAGTGTCAGGCCCGCTGAACCTGCCGATCCGATGGACGAATATATAAAGAAAATACTGACGGCGCGAGTCTATGATGTCTCACGTGAGACGCCGCTTGATCCAGTGCCCAATTTATCGCTTAGAACCGGTAACCGGGTATCGCTCAAGCGTGAGGACGCACAGTCTGTGTTTTCGTTTAAATGCCGTGGTGCGTTTAATCGTATCTATCATTTGAAAAAGAATTTCCCCGATACCCGTGGTGTCATCTGTGCGTCTGCCGGAAATCACGCACAGGGTGTGGCGCTGTCAGCCACCAAGCTCGAATTAAAATCTGTCATTGTGATGCCGCAGACCACGCCGGCGATCAAAGTGGACGCCGTTCGGGCACTGGGCGGTGAGGCCGTGTTGCATGGCGATAACTACGATGAAGCCTTCGCCCACGCCTGCGAACTCGAACAGCAGACAAAGTATCCGTTCATACATCCGTTTAACGACCCTGATACCATTGCCGGGCAGGGCACCGTCGGGGTGGAAATCTGTCGCCAGAGCGCCGGTCACATCGACGCGGTGTTTCTGCCGATCGGTGGTGGCGGACTCGCCGCCGGGGTATCGCTGATCATGAAATATCTGCGACCCGAGACCCGGATTATCGGAGTTGAACCCGATGATGCTGCAAGCATGAAAGCTTCGCTCGAAGCAGGTGCGCCGGTAGAGCTCAGTGAGGTGGGTATTTTTGCCGATGGGGTAGCAGTGAAAACCCCGGGTGCTGAAACGTTCAGGATATGCGCAGAGACTATCGACGAGGTGATCACTGTGTCAGTCGATGAAATGTGCGCGGCCATTAAAGATGTGTTTGAAGATACCAGAACATTGATGGAGCCTGCCGGTGCACTGAGTGTGGCCGGTTTGAAAAAGTACGCCAGGCACAATGAGCTGGCGGGTAATCATCTGGTCGCTATCACCACCGGTGCCAATGTAAATTTTGACCGCCTGCGACACATTACCGAGCGTGCCGAAATCGGTGAACAGCGTGAGGCATTGCTGGCAGTGAAAATTCCCGAAA
>JAHDHK010000223.1 GCA_020631335.1 Chromatiales bacterium | reverse complement strand
TCGACAACGGGTATCTGTTCAGGCTGACCCTGTCAGAATCTGCGTCGCTATATCCCATCGTAAAAAAATAGAATACGAACTGGAGCGTGAGCGCTACTACGAAAATATGGCAAGAGATGAATACCTGCATCAGATATCTATCCTGAGAGAAAAAAAGCAGGTATTCGAGAAAACGCGAATAAAGCTCGAGCGCATAAACAGAGTACGACGGACTCACATCATTAAAGCAGACCTGCTGCAACAGAACATGCTGGAAGAGGAATCAGCGCTTCATTGCAAACCCGGGCTGTTCAGTATCGGTGTCACCCGATGACACAACGCTACGGGATTAATCGTCAATCCGACTATACCACCACCAGCTCCAGACAACTCAATAGTCAGTCTGCAGCGACGGCGGCAAAATCAGCTGACGTTGAAAGGTTCAATGCCGCAATGCGCGCGAAAGAAGACATCAATCAGCAATCAAAAGACAACGCAGGGAAATCAGAAGTACAACAACACTGTGAATTGTCGGCTAACGAGACACGGGTGGCACCTGGAGCACTGACTGCCAGTAATCCGGTGCCGGTATTCTCCGGAACGAATTTCAGCGCGCCCGTCAACCCGGCACCGTTGAATCAACCATCAGGCATGTCTTCTACCGGTGGCAGTATTACGCTGGCACTGACCCTACCCTCCGGTACAACACAGGCGGTACAGCAGGCAACAACAATTATCCATAGAATTATTCAAACCAATGCGGGTTTAAAAGATTCCAGAACCTGGAATCTACAATTGAGTATTGACGGTATAAAGCAATACACCATCTGTGTGCAATACCATGGCAAAACCGATTGGGCGATAGGTTTACTGGATGAGAAAGGTTCATCAACACAACAGCCTTTCGACGACCTTACAAATGAACAGAGTGACTTCACCCGGGAGCTGAGGCAACAGCTCCAGAGCAGGAATCCGTCTTTACAAATATCCTCTCTTCGTGCGGGTCGGTATACCTGAACGATGCTAAACAATGATTTTCAACGCCCATCGATCGATTCCTTTCTCAGCAGCGCAGCGGCAAAAAGCACCCCGGCAGAAGATCTGCCGTTATCGATTCACGATCTCGACATGCT
Source organism: Chromatiales bacterium (assembly GCA_020631335.1). GTDB lineage: Bacteria > Pseudomonadota > Gammaproteobacteria > Granulosicoccales > Granulosicoccaceae. The sequence goes on along the minus strand of JAHDHK010000223.1, from coordinate 8,344 downwards.
GCTCGATGTGGTATCAGAAGAATTTGCACTGATAGAAAAGAGCACCGGCGACATAAAGTGGGTCTCTTATCCGTGTAGAAATATCGCCCATAAGCTCGGAAACACAAAAAACATTTCCGAGTTTCCATCTTTGAAAAAAATGATTGAAGATGCCTGCCCTGACTCCTCAGACAAAAAAATCAAGGCAAAATGGCATACCAAAGATGCACAGTGGCAACAGTGTATCGGTGACGATAGAAAGTCTACGGTATCAGTGCTTGTTCAGCCTAACCGGACTGATCACATTTGGGTGAGATTTTATCGAAGTAACAATCAGGATGAATACATCAGAGAGTCTCTGGTGGCACACGAAAGACTATTCAGTACATCAAGAGAAGTTTCAGTACGCGAAATTGTAACTACACTGTCTCACGAACTTAACCAGCCTTTGGGTACATTGGTTAATATTGTTAACGGAATAAAAGCGCGCATAAATAATACAGAGAATGAAGACACTGAAATAAATAGCGCACTTGATCTGGCACAAAGGCAGGGTCAGTTTGCTTCGGACATTCTACAAAGGCTTCGGGATTTCTCACATAACAAGCAACCGGTTATTCAGCCTTGTGATGTATACGAACTGATAACAGACACCCTTGATTTACTTGACTGGCTTTTCTCAGAGCATACGATCAACATCAACCTCAATGTAGATCTTCCTTCCTTTAACATCTCTGCAGACAGTACATTGCTACAACAGGTATTGGTTAACCTGCTTAGAAATTCTGTTGAAGCAATGAAGGAAAGCAAAGAGAAAAAGATAGATATCACGGTTACAAGAAATAGCAGTCATACATCAATAGCGATTTCAGATACAGGTCATGGATTAATCGATGGTGATGAAGATAGTATCTTCATACCGTTTAATTCAAAGAAGACTAACGGCATGGGTATAGGACTTAACATATGCAGGTCCTTTATTGAATTACATCAGGGCCGCTTTAGTGTAACCAACAATAAGCATATCGGTTGCACCGCAACAATAACCATACCTGACCGAACTGAAATTCAAGGATTATCATGAACACCACCAAGAAGGTTTTTGTGGTAGACGACAATGACGACTTTAGAAACTCGCTAGCCTGGATGTTACGCGGTGAGGGCTTCCATACAATTGAGTTTGTTGACGTGCATAAAGCGATCATTGCACTAAAAAATGCTGACAAACAGGATATAGAAAACTCCTGTCTTCTACTGGACGTAAGAATGCCCGGCATGAGTGGACTGGAATTTCACGACCGCCTGAAAATGGAGTCTGTCGATATCCCGGTGGTCTACATGACAGGACACGCCGATGTGCCTCTTGCAGTTGAGGCCATGAAAAAAGGCGCTACTACCTTTCTTGAAAAACCACTAGACAACGGACAGCTTACTCACGCAATAGAGTCGGCCATCCACTCAAGCAACCTCCTCGATACCGAGTTTCTGTCACGCCGTCGACAGTCAAAAACAGACTGTAAGGAATTTATCGGCAGACTTGAAACTCTCACCCCACGTGAAAAGGATGTGCTCGACGGTGTCGTCGAGGGTCATGTCAACAAAATCATCGCTAAAAATCTGGATATCAGTGTACGCACGGTGGAAGTACACCGCTCGCGAGTGATGAAAAAGCTTGGAATCCGTACTGCTTCTGAAGCAGTAAAACTGGTACTGCTGACTGAAATGGCCAGCGCGTAGTCAGTCACTACGGCTCAACAAAAGCAAAAATCACGTAAATTGAACATGTCGAACCTTAAAGATTACCAGCCTGAGCTTTGCTTCAAAGCAGATTTACCCGGAGGTACTGTTGATCTGATTCTCTCAGGCCAGCCGGAATCAGAGTTTAACCCGGTGAGCGCAACACTTGAACTAGGCAAATACGAACCTCTCATTCAGGCATTGGAAGCCTGGCTGGATCACGGTTTGGATCTGACTTATGGAAAATCCACCTTTGCCTCAGGGACACTTTTTTCGATAGTCCCGAAAGAACCGGGTCTAAGTGCTGTAAAGGTAAGCCTGGCACCGGCAACGTGGGTCGCACAGCAGAATATGTTTCTGAATATTGACCACTCAAAATATTCCATCGAGTGGGAACACCAACAGGCTTTTCTTGCATTGGGAGAAGTAACACTGACAGAGTCAGATCGGCTGAAACTCAAAGAACAGTCTCTGCTGTTGTTACCGCATTCATTCCAGACGGATTGGATGGTAGATCTGATTGTGCCGGCACTCAATTATTGTCAGACCGGCCTGTTAGTGAAAGATCCTTTCTACTGGCAGGGATTGTTAAGTTTCCCCGCTTTGCGAGGCGACCACACAGCAGGTGCCAATCGGCTCAGCAGTGAAAACACCAGTTGTTACTTCGAAATTTCAACTGAATTACTGGCTGACCCAAAGGCCGACCTCGACCAGTATGTCAACCATAAACTTAATCAAACCGAATGCATTTTAAATACAACCACCGGCAGTAACTACGCAGGGCCTTTGGTCCGTGTGGGTCCCGGCTATGGTTTACGCATCGAACATATAATCAATTAAGACGCTCAAAAACAGGCGTCAGGTCAGTACTTATGGATTTAACAACTTTCACCCCGTCATCAGCTCTGGTCACCGTGGTGCTGTTAGCACTGGCACCTTTTGTGGCCATCATGGTGACTTCATTTACAAAGATCGTGGTGGTTCTTTCATTGTTGCGCAATGCACTTGGCGTACAACAGGTACCACCGAATCTGGTACTGAATGGCCTGGCAATGATTCTCACCATCTACGTCATGTATCCGGTGGGTCTGCAGATTTCACAGAGAATTTCACTGTCAGACCAGTCAATCGAAACGACAGACGGACTACTTGACGTGGCCAGCCAGGCAAAAGAACCCGTCAGAGAGTTTTTAATAAAACACTCCAATGAACTGGAGCGGGCATTTTTCTACTCCACCGTTCAGTCAATGACTAGCGAGACTCTTACCGAAACACAAAGCGATATTACGCCGGACGACTTTGTCGTGGTATTACCAGCCTTTATCATTTCCGAACTCTCCGAAGCTTTTCAGATCGGCTTTCTGATTTATCTGCCATTTATTATTATCGATCTGGTTGTGTCTAATATTCTGATGGCTCTGGGTATGATGATGTTGTCTCCCACGATTGTGTCGCTACCGTTCAAGCTGCTGCTATTCGTTATGGTCGACGGCTGGGCCAAGTTGTCCCACGGTCTAGTATTGTCGTATTTTTCATAATGCTTAGCTCAGACGTCATACAACTCACTCAGCAGGCGCTTTGGCTTGTACTGTACCTTGCCGCCCCCCCGGTTCTGGCTGCAGCCGTATTCGGGCTGTTGGTTACCTTTATACAGGCAGCAACCCAACTGCAGGAACAAACGGTTCAGTTTGCAGTGAAGCTGTTCGCTGTGGTCTTTACGATTTTTATTACCGCAACGCTCATGGATGCAACTCTTTTTCAGTACACCGATCGCATATTCAGTAACTTTCACAACATGGTGGCGGGCGGTATATAACCGCTGAATAGCCCATGGACAATTCCATTTTTTTCGACCTGCTGACCGATAAGGTTTTGCTGCTGGCCCTGTCGACACTCCGACTGGCAATCGCGTTGCTGGTGGTGCCGATATTCTCCGATGAGATCATTCCACCGCTGATCAGAAACTGCCTGTTTATCAGTATTGCGCTGGTAGTCGTCTATCTGCAGCCAAGCTTCGACCTGAACACTCTCACAGTGACAGACTGGATGCATTTGCTTGCCAAAGAATTATTTATCGGTCTTGTCATCGGTTTTTTCTTCGGTCTCTTCTTATGGGCCTTTGAAGCGGCCGGTACGATTATAGACACTCAGATCGGCGCTTCTATGGCAATGGTGTACGACCCGATATCGGGCCATGAAATTACCCTGTACGGGGAGTTTCTCGGCCGATGGGCCAACTTCCTGTTTATCGCTTCAGGCGGATTGCTGTTCTTGTCTGTCGCGGTACTGGAAAGTTACGCGATCTGGCCTGCATTCGCGCCATTGCCGGATCTCAAGCAGGCTACTCTCGATCTCTTTCAATCGGAATTCAGTCGCTTTGTGAAACTGATCATCATGATAGCCTCACCGGTAATGGTTGTCGTCTTTATGATTGATCTTTCAATGGGCATAATCAATCGATTCGCGAAGCGACTTGACATCATCTTTATCTCTCTGGCATTGAAAGGTATTGCGGCGTTGCTGCTTTTGGTAATACTCATTCCTTCAATGGTAGACATACTGTTAACACAGCTTGAATTACACCGGACCGGCCTTGAGGAATTTGCTGCTGAAATCATTGGCGACGGCAATCAATAGATTATGCTTATGTGCAGTGCTCGGACGATTTTTTTGACGCCTTTAAGTACACTGCCTGCTATTGGGAAAAACACTTAAATTATGATCAATTTTTATTATAAAGCCGCACTGATTAGTACTGTGATTGCGCTCCAGGCATGTACCACTACCGGAGATTTCAATCGTCCCTCACAACCCGGCACGACGCCGACACAATCGGCAGAACTATCTGGTAAGTCAATTCAAAAAATCAGACTCGGTAAGAAAACAAACGCGCCAATGGCGTTGATTGCTGAAGACTTCCTGCAGGCGCTCTCCCAGGTACCCGGGCTTACACCAGCCAACACCACCATCAGTGTCAGCCCTTCACGAAACGGATTTCAAGCCGCAATTACCCGCGGTTTTCAAAAACGAGGGTTCAGGGTAGTGAGCGCACAAACCGGGCATAGCCAGCTACGTACAATCACATCAGTCAACAGATCGAATACTTATGAGATCACGTTCACGGTACAGCTGAACGAACTGGCAATGAAGCGAACCTACATGGTCGCCAAAAATTTCGTACGACCGACTTCAAGTCTGTTTGTAAGAGGTGTTGCTCCCGGTTCTATCAGTCTCGACGATCGGGTTTTTGTCGAAAGTTTCCGCATCTGATCACATATAAGTGGCCAGGTAATGACTGATTTGTGGCCAGCGTGATCTCCGCAGGGGTGTATTCGTAAACGCACCTGGCTTCCGGGCACCGAACCTGCTGAAGTGAACCCGCACAACTGTCCGGAAAATCCACCAGATCGACGAACCTATAATTTTGTGCGTGTTAGAACGCATTAGCTCCCGGTCGCCGCGAAGTTACCTGGAATCACGTACCACTGCTATCTAATCATCGCCGGCTAATTACTCAGAACCCTGAGTATTGCGCTAATGCCCCGTTCGCGGCTCTGGCTCGTCGGCTCTGGCGGTGATCCAGTCTCACGGCCCCCAGCGGGCAGCCCGGGTATACAGGTGTTACCCGACTCACCGGTGCTCTTTGTGTGAGCCCGACACGAAATCATCGGGTTAGCCACAGAAAAATAATGCCAGTGGTATTGTTGTTCGGCAGATTTAGCTGCCAGCACCGATGCGCATTTCATTAACACTCGACATAACGGCTGAGACCATTTCGATAAGAAACGGCTTTCTGACCGGCCGTACCTGCCTGAAGGTGGCACGTTAACAGTTAATTGTGCAAACACCAGCACTCCCCCGGCAGCCATCTTTTGTATCTTACGGGTGCGTAGATAGCAGGACAATTGACGATACAGCGCTTTGCAGGCAACGGATAGGTTATTACCTGTAAAATCATCAGGCCTGTCAGTCGCCGGGTGACTTACCTGCTCACAACGCACGACGCTGGTATCCAGGTACTTTTGAAACATCTTCGGGAGTTTTTCATTATCAGCCCCTTGTCCACACGATTGCAGGGTGACCAATACCGGGGCATTCGCAATTCTGCCTTCAGTATCGGTCAGTCGTCGTGCGTGTCGTAAGTAATAAGAGGGCAATAGCACGGATGGCGTATGGTGATTGTACTCGATGACGTTGCTCTCCAGCAGCTCACGCCACAGTTCGGGCAACAGTACATCGACTTCCCACTCCTCATTGGTATCTGCCAGCTTTACCACATACCTGGCCGCTTCGGTACCGCAAAGCGTAGTCGCCACCTTGCACAATTCTGCCGTGTTGTCCTGGCAGAATAGCTGCTGCGCCCGATGCAGCATCGAATGACGCAGCCTGGTTTGGTGCTGAAATAAAATGGCCGCTGAACAGATTAAACGAACAAGCAATATTGCAGAGGTTACCTGTTCACTGCTGAGTGTACCTGTGCCATAGAACAAGGAAGAGGATGAACGTGACACCAGCTGTCTTCCCGGTGAAGATGCCAGCACAATCGCGGAAAATACATTTATTTGCACAAGGGTTGAGCAAGCTTCGCAATACCCCAGGTACTTTGTGCAGTCGGCACTGCCGGCAGACTCGACGGTTTGGATATGACAGAACCCGGCTGTCCGCAAAAACACCCCAAGGACCGCCTCTACACCGGGTTCAACCAGTAATTCAACGCAGGATACCTCCCCGCCTGAACAACATAGATTCGTGCTGTCGCTGCAAACGATTAGCTGAATGCCCGAATCCTTAGCCGCACCCAGCAAACTTTCAACGTCGATTACACCATGAGATGGTTTAGGCAACATCACAACCAGGCAAGCACTCTGATTCGGCGATAAGAAAAATCACAGCGGGAACATGACTACCCGTCTAACGGGGTGTCGAAAAACGTGATGAGCGACGGTCTGAGAAGGCCACTGACCGCTGTACAAGGGCAACCGAAAAAGTGCATGGGGGTTAAATGAGCATTTTGACGGTGAATTTAACGCCCTCAGACCTAGCGCAATAGTTTTTCAACGGCCTGCCTAGCAGGCCCATGATTCCTAACACTTTTAGTCTATAGGTCAACCAAAAACCCGAGTGTGACTCAGTTAGCGAACGGGACTATTTTCCGCATTTTTCGTATTAGGATAATTTACCGAATTTGACTTCAGCGTTGTATTTAAACAAAACAGCTATTTTATCTAATTGATTTATATAGATTATTTAGCTGAAAACAAATACTCAAGAAGTGCTTCCGGATTGCCGATAATTTTCCCATGTTTTCGCTCCAACTTATCGGGTTTGTGACACTCACCACTAATGGATAATCCCATAGACCCGGAATCCCGAAATACCGGTCTGTCAGTAGCGGTTTATCGGATTCTCAAATCCCTCGCGAGGTTCACTCTGCGACGCGGCATGTCCGTGGCCGCGATGAGTGAGCTGGTTCGCCGTGCCTATCTGTCGGCGGCAGTAGAGGTGATTGCCGAGGAAGGCTCCAAGGTGACGACATCCAGAATATGCGCGATGACCGGACTGTACCGCAGAGAAGTCAGACGCCTTGAAACTCTGCCACCGCTCACCGACACCAAAACCAACGATAAACTAAATCGATCAACCAGAGTGGTATCCGGCTGGCTGAGAGACTCGGACTATCAAACCAAAACAGGCAGACCTGCCGCACTGCCGCTGGAAGGCGAAAACGGCTTTGATACGCTGGTGCGAAAGTACAGTGGAGATATCACCCCGACCGCGATCCGGCAGGAACTGGAACGACTGGGGATTATCAGCTTTACCAAAGGCGGTCTGATAAAACTGAATACCCGGGTATACCTGAACTCAACTGACGAAGATGGCATTGCCTTCCTTGGCAGTGACACCTCTGATTTGATCGATACCATCTCTTTCAACCTCGAAGATCAAAGCCCCGACAGGCTGTTTCAGAGAAAGGTTGCCTACATCAACGTGCCGGAACACAACGTTGATGAATTCCGGCAGTTCGCCAGAGCAGAGTGTCAGCAACTTTTAGAAAAACTGGACCACTGGCTGTCCAATCTCGACAGTGCGGAAGAAGACGAAACAAAATATCGACTGGGTGTCGGTATCTACCATTTCCGTGCTGAACAGTCTTTGGTTAACGCTGCAGAAGAAGACATCAATGGTACTGAGCCAAGTGATAACAAGGCATGAGTAAGGAGTCGACATTGAACTCAACAACTTCCCGACGTGCAGGAAAAACGTTTGCAAGAGCACTGCTGATCGTCGCTTCGCTATGGATACTCATTGCAGGATGCAGCGATAAACCCACCGGTGGAATCAATGGCACCGGAAAGACAGGCGATTTAGTCGTCAGTACCGGTTTGATCATAGGTCAGGTGGATCTAACGGAGATGGTAACTATCGACGGGCTGTCGGTTAATACCGAAGACGCCGAAATTGTAGTCAACGGTGAATCCGGCACAGTAGAAGATCTGCGTACGGGCATGGCAGTAAGCGCCAGAGTTAATTTTGATCTGCAGCGCGCTGAAGTCATCCAGTACCAGCCATTGGTCGCCGGTCCAATTGAATCAACTTCAGACAACAAAGCCAGCATCGGTATACTCGG
>JAHDHK010000222.1 GCA_020631335.1 Chromatiales bacterium | reverse complement strand
GAGACGGAATCGGCTATAACCGCGCAGCAAGATTTGTTGAAGATATGGAATCAGCCGGCGTTGTCAGTGCGGTTCAGCACAACGGTTCCCGTGAGGTCATCGCACCACCGCCGGTCGATCTATAAAAATTTCTGGAATATGTTAATGAGACTTTTTGGCCTTCTACTGATTGTTTTGTTTAGTAAAGCCGGGCTGACTTCTACGGCATTGCTGGACTTCAGCAATTCTATGTATTCGTTCAGTGCTGACTTTACACAGACCGTATATGACAGTGACTCTGTGGTGCTTCAGGAGAACAAAGGTCAGGTCAAGCTGATGCGACCGGGTAAGTTCCGCTGGACTTATAACGAGCCGTTTAAACAGGTTATCGTGGCCGACGGGTTGACTCTGTGGGTGTACGATGAAGACATCGCGCAGGTCACGATGCGTCCGCAGGCAGACACACTCGGCAGCGCACCGATTGGACTGCTCAGTGGGCAGCGCGCGATTCAAAGCGAGTTTGATATCATCAGTCTGGGCCCGCGTGATGATCTGCAGTGGTTTAAGCTCGAACCGCGTGTGAAAGATACCGATTTCCAACAGGTGTTCATTGCACTTGATGGCAACGGCCTGCGTGCGATGGAGCTGCGAGACAGTTTTGAGCAGGCAACACAGATCCGATTTACCAACTTCCGCAAGAATGTCGAGATAGCAACCGATGAATTTAAGTTCTCCCCGCCCGCCGGGGTGGACGTGGTGGGGGAAGCCGGCGTGGCGGCTGAAGAGACAGCAACCGTTGCCGCCCCTGTTCAGCAGTTTGATACAGACCCGCTGCTGGCGCCTGAAGCGACACCGATAAACACCGATGTGATGGAAACGCAGGAGGACACTGCGGCCGCGTCTCAGACCGACGAGGTATTGTCAGCACCGGCACCGGTCGCCCCTGAAGATGTTCTTAAGAACAGCACCGATGCGCTGCTGCTTGAGACGCCGGATGATGCACCGGGCATTGCTGAAGCCGAAACCGGTGATGCGCCGGCGGATAGTGAGGTAACGTTCGAGGTAATCGAAAAGACCGAAATACCCGCGGAATAACAAATCCAATGTCCGAGCAATTCAGTTTGCTGGGGGCCGGTACTTCTGTCGCACCGCTGGCAGATCGCATGCGCCCGACTTCACTGGATGAGTTTTACGGGCAGTCTCATCTGCTGGGTAACGAAAGCACGCTGCGACGTGCAATAGATAATCAGCAGCTGCATTCGATGGTGTTCTGGGGGCCGCCCGGGACCGGTAAAACGACTCTGGCGCGAATGCTTGCCATTACCTGTGACGCGGCCTTCATTAGTTTGTCAGCAGTGCTCTCGGGTGTAAAAGATATTCGTGATGCCGTTGCCTCCGCCAGAAATAATCATCAGGCAAGCGGAGTCAGAACGGTGCTTTTCGTTGATGAAGTGCACCGCTTCAACAAAGCTCAGCAAGATGCCTTTCTGCCGCATATTGAAGACGGCACATTTTACTTTGTCGGTGCGACGACCGAAAACCCGTCCTTCGCTCTAAACAATGCACTGCTTTCCCGTGTACGTGTTTATGTGCTGAAGCAATTGCAGACTTCAGAGATAGAACAGATTATCCGTCGAGCACTGGCCGATGTTGAGCGAGGGCTTGGTGCCATGAACATTGAAGCAGGAACCGAAATCGTCAACCGTCTTGCACAGGCAGCGGATGGAGACGGCCGCCGCAGTCTGGTATTGCTGGAGCTTGCGGCAGATCTGAGTGACCCGGAGTCCGGTGGCAAGCGAGTCATTACTGACAGCCATGTTGCAGAGGTGGTTCGAGATTCCCTGCGCTATTTTGACCGTGGCGGAGATCTGTTTTACGAACAGATATCCGCTTTGCACAAGTCGGTTCGCGGCAGTGATCCCGATGCCGCGCTGTATTGGTTTTGCCGCATGATTGATGGTGGCTGCGACCCTCACTACATTGCCCGGCGTGTGGTTCGGATGGCCAATGAAGATATCGGTAACGCCGATCCGCGCGCGCTGCAACTGGCGCTGGATGCATGGAATGTGTTTGAGCGACTCGGTAGTCCGGAAGGTGAATTGGCGATTGCGCAGGCAGTGTTGTATCTGGCGAGTACCGCAAAAAGTAATGCCGCCTATGCAGCCTACAAAGCCGCCACTCAGTTTGTTAAGGAGACGGGCAACCTCGAAGTACCACCTCATCTTCGCAACGCTCCAACAGGTTTCATGAAAGAACTCGGTTATGGTCGTGACTATCAGTACGATCATGACGCGGTTGACGGAGTAGCGGCGGGACAGACTTACTTTCCTGATGGTGTCACGCGACAGACTTTCTATCAGCCAGTGGACAGAGGGCTGGAAAAACAAATCGCAGAGAAACTGAATACGCTGCGTAATCGCGATTGACCGGGCTGGGATATATCCTGTGCAGAAAATTATCGCCTGATCTGTGGCAGTTGGGTAATCCTGTGTGAATCGCAGTAACAGCCCGTGTTAATTCATCGCGTATTAGCTGATAGATGAATTTGCAGAGGAGAATACAGGTGGTTTTGATACACTGAGCTCGTAAACAGCAATGCGAGGACATGTGAGATGAAACCGAATGCGTTAAAACAGAAGTGGCTTGCCGGTGAGCCGGCGTTAAATGGCTGGTTGTCTATTGCCAATGGATTTTCAACTGAAGTCATGGCAGCGCAGGGGTTCGACAGCCTTGTTATAGATACGCAACATGGTGCTATCGGTTATACCGATATGTTGCATATGCTGCAGTCTGTGGCGGCCTATGATGTTACTCCACTGGTGCGTGTGCCATGGCTGGAGCCCGGTGCGATCATGAAAGCGATGGATGCGGGTGCGTACGGCATTATCTGCCCGATGGTTAATAACCGGGCGCAGGCAGAAGAGCTCGTTTCTTACATGCGCTACCCGCCACTGGGCACCCGAAGTTTCGGGCCGACACGTGCGGTTTATCCCGCAGGATCTGACTATTTCAGTCATGCCAATAAAGAAATACTCTGTATTGCTATGATTGAAACTGCCGAGGCTATGGATAATCTCGATGAAATAGTCAGTACTCAGGGATTAGACGGAATTTATATTGGACCTGCAGATCTCACACTCGGGTTGAGCAATGGAAAACTTGCACCCGGCATGGACCGGCAGGAGCCCGAAATCGTTGATGCAATTAAGCAGATTCTGGCTGCGACAAAATCTGCCGGCATTGCCTCGTGTCTTCACTGTGCGACACCGGACTATGCGGCGAAAGCGATTGGCTGGGGGTTTAACTTATGCACGCTGAACAGTGATGCAAGGTTTATGGAACAGGCAGCTGCTGCCAGTCTGGCCAGTGCTCGAGCGCTGCTCGGGCAATCCGGGTCCGTGGGTGGTGGAGGTGCATATTGATGACAGCGGTTGTGTCAGATGTCTAATTTTCTGAAGAGTATGTAGTTATGGATGCATGGCAGGATGTCATCGAATTTATCAACGCGCACCAGTGTCAGTGGTCATTGAGTCCGGATGAGGGCGAATGGGGAATACATCAACTTGATACTCCGCCTCACAATCGATTGCTCGGACCGGTGTTCCCCAGAGGCGAGACTGCCGGAGTCGTATGTGTTGACGGTGAAGTTCAATGCCGTTGGGGTGATACTGCTCGAGCCGATATGACTTTCAGCGTAACTAAAACCTATCTGGCGATGGTGGCAGGTATTGCAGTAGACCGGGGGTTGATAACATCGGTTGATGAAACGGTTAGTGAAACGCTTACTCGTCATCAGCTGGGTTGTGAGCCCATGCAAAGCGCTCACAATTCGCAAATTACATGGAAAAATTTTTTACAGTTTACCAGTGAATGGCAAGGGACATGTTGCGGGATACCTGATCAGATCGATCACTATCGCAACGTTAGTATGCAACCGACGCAATCAAGTCGCCCCAAGGGAGCGTTGCGTCCGCTCTCGACACCTGGAAGCTACTGGGAGTATAACGATGTTCGCATAAATCAATGTGCAATGTTGTTAACACAGCTTTTTGATCAGGCTTTGCCGGAAATATTTACGCAACAGATTATGCAGCCACTTGGTGCCGGTAATCACTGGCAATGGCATGGATATCACAATAGCGATGTGATCCTTCGTGACGGTTCTGTGGTGAAAAGTGTTCCCGGTGGCGGACACTGGGGTGGGGGTATGGTTATTTCGGTAGACGATCAGTTGCGGCTGGCGCAATTGCTATTGAATCAGGGTGAATGGCACGGTCAGCAGTTATTAAGTCCTGATTGGGTTAGATCAATGACAACGCCGTGTGATATCGCTCCCTGGTACGGTTACTTCCTTTGGCTCAATACTAATCACAGTGTTAGTCAGGCGGCCCCGGAAAGTAGTTTTTTCGCCATGGGGATCGGTGGTCAGCTTATATGGCATGATCCATCACTGAAACTGGCAGCGGTGTTCAGATGGATAGACGTTGAAAGCACAGAACAGATCATTGAGAAAACCCTGCTCGCTTTGTAAAGCAATAGATGGATTTTATAGATCGTCTATTAGCCCAATTTAAAATGAAACCACGCGTCAGGCCGAAAGGGAGCCCTTCAGTTTCCAGTGATCACGCGTTTTATTATATTTATTGAAAAAGCGAGAGAGTAGTTGCCTGCATCCGCACTCAAATGAAGTGTTGTAGTCAGACAATTAAAACATTGAATATCTTTTCTGCACCAGAGCGTGGCACTTGTCGCCTTGAAGCCGATTTGGCTGAACATTATTTGCCGTTGCACACACAGCGTGCAAAAAAATGCTCTCATCGCTGACAAATGCTCATTGCGTTTTCAGCACTCAAAACACCGTCAATTAGTTTGCAGCATTGTTTTTTTGGCGAAGCCGGCTTCTGGGTGCGATTGTCGTCAGAGTAACGGTGAATAAGCCACTCTTTACAGGTGCGAAGATACAAGTAGAGCACCTGTATTCAAATCACGTTTTTTGCGCTCAGGCTGGAATAACTTTGGTAGCGCATGGGCCTTTCTTGCCCTCACCAACTTCAAACTCTACTGATTGACCATCATCAAGTTTGGCAAAACCACCATCCGTTTGTATTTCGGAGTAGTGGACAAACAGATCCTTGCCGCCATCATCCGGTGTGATAAATCCATACCCTTTGTCAGCGTTAAACCACTTTACAGTGCCTTCGCTCATTACCTTATAAATCCTGTTCCCGATGTTTAAACTGCTTTAAAAATTGGGTGCTACATCGATAACGATAACAGATTAAATATCTGATTTTCGAACAGGGAATCGCGGATATTAAGGAATGTAGACAGGCATACGGCTTTTGCCTGTTGTAAGTCTATGATATTTAGTAAAAAAATGGCGATATCACCCCATATACGACTGTGAGCAGTAACGCGGATATAGCATGGTAGCGCAGCTAATCCAGCTGCCTGAGGGTTTTAGCTATAATTTTTTATTATAAAAAATTCTTACATTATTCCGTTTCGGCTTCCAGCTTAATGTGGCCCGTGCCTTTGTGTGCCATTGGATTCTTTCTTGCGGCTTCAGGCCAGAGTACGTTCCAGTCCCGGTCTATCTGAAAAGTGATAATCTTTTTGGGTTTCGAGCTCTGGGTGCCTTCAGGAGCGCTTTTCTTGATAGATTCGTAGTGTGCCTGAACTTCTTCTTCGGTGGCGTCCCGGTATTCTAGGATCTTGCCGCCTTTATAGGCTCTATCTGATTTTGAGCGGTGTAAAGACAAATACGCCATTTGTTGTTCTTCTTCGGAAAGAAGCCACAGACCTGATTCGCAAATCCCTGTCTTGTCGATTAGCTTTAAGCCATGCTTATACAGTAAAAACAGTGTATTTGGGCTACTCATGAGATTTCCTTTTATAAAGAAGCATGGTCCGCCGGACTATAGCGAAATAGGCATTCTCTTGTGAGTTTGGCTTGAATCGAACCGCTTTGGAGTGCCGATCAAGGTTGCTGAATAAAAGAGTATAGTTGAGATTAACGGCAATATATGCGCGAATCAGAGTTTCCGTTTGTTACATTTCGATTTTTAAGTGATGAATCGATTGCCTGATGACCGTCAGGTACGTTTGAGTGCAGGCCTCTCGCCGGCATCTGCTGCACGTGAGAATTAAAAAAACACTGTTTTCAGCCCTGCCTTATGCGGTGCGCTCCAGCGAGAGCGCTATTCCTTGCCCCACACCAATGCACATAGTGCAGATTGCCCGTTTCAGTTGGTGCTGTTGCAGTTCAATGGCAGCGGTCAGGGCCAGGCGGGTTCCAGACATACCCAGTGGATGACCGAGAGCAATCGCACCGCCATTGGGGTTCACCCAGTCTGCATCATCGGGCAGGCCCAGATCGCGTGTCACGGCCAGTGCCTGTGCTGCAAACGCTTCATTCAGCTCGATAATATCGATATCTGTTATCGATAGATTTTGCTGCTGCAATAGCTTTTGTGTTGCCGGCGCCGGGCCGAATCCCATGATGCGCGGCTCAACACCGATTGTGGTCATACCGGTTATTCGGGCTTTTGGTGCTAAATTGTATTTTTTGACTGCACTCCCGGATGCAATTATCACCGCGGCCGCTCCGTCATTGACGCCGGATGCATTGCCCGCAGTAACACTGCCGTTTGCTTTGAACGGTGTGCCCAGGGATGAGAGTTTTTCTATGGTGGTCTGTCGGGGATGTTCATCTGTAGAAACGATGACGGAACCTTTTTTTCGATCCGGAATCTCCACCGGGTCAATTTCCATTGCCAATCGCCCGCTGGTGATAGCCGTTTCTGCGCGAAGTTGTGATCTGAGGGCAAACTGATCCTGATCTTCGCGCAGTATATTAAACTGTTCAGCGACGTTTTCTGCGGTCTCCGGCATCGAGTCTATGCCGTAGGCGCCCTTTAGTGCGGAATTAACGAAACGCCAGCCTATTGTGGTGTCATAGATTTCGGCTTTGCGCGAGAAGGGGGTGTCAGCCTTCGGCATCACAAAAGGGGCGCGGCTCATACTCTCGACTCCCCCTGCTATGAGCACATCGGCTTCACCGGACGCAATGGCGCGAGCGGCAGTACCAATCGCATCCAGTCCGGAGCCACATAATCGATTAATGGTCGCTGCCGGTACGCTTACAGGCAGACCGGCAAGCAGTACGGCCATCCGGGCTACGTTTCTATTGTCTTCTCCTGCCTGATTGGCGCAGCCGATGTACACGTCATCGATGCACTCCGGGTCGAGTGTCGGTGCTTGAGCCAGCAAAGACTTGATAACCCCTGATAGCAGGGTGTCCGGGCGTACGCTGGATAGTGCGCCACCGAACCGGCCAATGGGTGTTCTCAAACCCTCGCATAAGTACACCTGTTGCATGATATGTTGTCCTGATAATCTAATTTATAGGTGAGTAGTAACTACGACATGATGGTTTAGAGCCGGCGCTGTGGTTAATGCCGGCTGTACATTAATCTTCGGTGTCTTCAGTGTGGAATAGCGAGCCGCTGATGGTGCGGGAATTGCCGCGAAATAAGGCTATCTTTTCGTTATTCTGGTTTAGCACAGTGATGTCGTAGATACCGGAACGTTTACCGCGACTCACTTCCAGCGCGGTCGCAGTTAATTTGTCTCCCGCCTTTCCCGGAGCGATAAAGGTAATCGAGTTATGCTGTGCCACTGCTATCTGGTTGTAGCTATTGCAGGCGAAAGCAAATGCGCTGTCAGCAAGAGTAAAAATAAAACCGCCATGACAAATGTTATGGCCGTTAGTATGTTGTTCAGTGACATTCATCGATAAGACTGCCGAGCCGGGTGATACCTGCTCGATCACTATGCCCAGGCTCTTACTGGCATCGTCGTTGGCCCACATCGCTTCAGCACTGCGACGTGCAATTTCATCCGGGGTTAAGTTCATAACAGTGCCTGTGTCATTTCGATCGGTACAATATTTGGCTTTTATGGTTGCGTCGGATTCTAACAGAACCGGCTTTCGGTAATGGCGGTGGCGGGCGGTAGAATGCCTTGAGGGCCCAAAGCATTTTCGCTAAGCCAGCGGTCGGCCAGAGGCGAAATATTCTGATAGATGTCGGCAACCAGGCGGTGGGTGTTGTGTCTGACAGTCTGACAGGCAGCGGGTATAGTTGCCGGTTGTCCGGGCCGAAGCCGCAATCTGCGCCATTCGTGAATCAACAGTGTTCTCAATGCAATCGCCTCAGCCTCATTGTTTATCGATAACTGTTGGAACCGTTCGATTAGCTGCTGATACTTATCCGCCAGTGGAGCCGGTAAGACCAGATTGCTGATCCATTCGGGCAGCTGTGAATCCTCGATGGCTGTAATAAGGCACTGCTTTTTCCGTAGAACGTCTATTTTTTGTTTGCTGGTCGCTAACAGGTAGAGGTGCTTTTGTAGTTTTATAAAGTGTTCTGCCTCACCATCATTCGGCCCGGTATCCGGCGGAAATAAACACAGATACAAAGGTCTGTCTGTCGGTTGTCGTTCGGTCGGGGCTGAAAAGATGATAGTGGCAGCTGCAGAAGACTGACTGATACCCATCTTTGACAGTCTGTAAAAACTGTTCCGGCCCGCTTTTGTTCGCAGAACCCAGCCATCTTTACCCAGACGTGATAATGCCGTTCTAACGGTGCCGGCGCCTATGCCACAGAGCGTCATCACCTGTTGTATGGTCGCTGCCGACACCGCTCCACCTCTCGGTGCCACTGAGTCACCGAAGAAGGTGATTATCAGGCTCCAGGCTTTAAGTGAATTGTCTTCTTTGAGCTCATCGAGCAGCGATTGCAGGTTGCGGGACATTCGTTATTTGGCAGCTGAATTACCGGCCGCTTCACAGGCAGCCAGTTTGTTGAAAAACTATTGCACCAGGCTTGAAGGCGTTAAATTTCCCCTCAATAGGCTTTTTTATACCTCGGAAGCTGCGTTTTTTCGGGGGAACTTGCCTGCTCAGAGCGTCGCTCATCACGTTTTTAACACTCCGCTAGATTGCATTCATGGTGTGTAGTTGATAGGTGGCTACAGGTTCATCCTGAATATTGGTAATACTGACATGCCAGAGCACCTCTCCATAATCTTCGTTACGTTTGGTTTTCTGCTTTACAGTCAGGGCCACTTTGATCGATTCCCCTGCTACCACGGGTTTTTGGAAGCTCAGATTGGTCAGGCCTGTATTGGCCAGTATCGGACCCGGCGCGGGATCGACAAACAGACCTGCGGCAAATGATAACAGTAAATATCCATGCGCTACGCGTCCGGGGAAAAACGGATTTGCTTTCGCAGCGTCTTCGTCCATGTGGGCGTAAAAAGTATCACCGGTAAAATGTGCAAAGGTTTCTATATCGTCCTGCGTAATTTCCCGGGAAGCAGTATGCAGCGTTTCTCCTATCTCCAGTTCATCGAAACGTTTTCGAAACGGGTGAACTGTGATCGGTTTTCGGGTGGCGCCTGGGAGATATCGATTAATAATCGGCTGCAGCAGATCAGGTGGCCCCTGTAACGCAGTTCGCTGCATATAGTGTTT
>JAHDHK010000221.1 GCA_020631335.1 Chromatiales bacterium | reverse complement strand
GCGCAGTATCACAATATGATCAGCGGTATCCGCCACCACGGCCAGATCGTGACTTATCAATACCAACGCCATATCTGACTCACGGGTTAACCGCTTTAACAGTTCGATCACCCGAGCCTGTGTGGTGACATCAAGTGCAGTGGTCGGCTCATCACAAATCAACAGTCGAGGCTGCAATGCGATGGCCATTGCAATGACCACACGCTGACGCTGCCCCCCGGACAATTCATGCGGGTAACGATCCAGTGGAAACCTGTCATTAGGCAGCTCAACTTTCTCGAGCGTTTGCGCTGCAATTTCCATCGCCTTTTTGCGCCCGACGCGCTTGTGTACGATCACGGTTTCAGCTACCTGCTGACCAATCGTTTGCAACGGATTAAGTGCTGTCATCGGCTCCTGAAACACCATGCCGATATCATCCCCTCTTATATCGCACATATCCTGTTCACGCTTCTCGAGCAGCTCTTGTCCATCGAAGATAATACTGCCATTCAGCACCGCGCCTTCTGGCAGTAAGCGCATAACAGATAACGCACTCAAAGATTTGCCGGAGCCACTCTCACCGATGATCCCGAGTGTTTGACCGGCAGCAACGCTGAAGTCGATATCGTGCAGGATCGGCTCACCATAAATCGACAACTGCAGGTTAGTGACAGTTAACAGTGTCATCTGCCTTCCCTGCGCAAGCGCGGGTCAAAATAGTCGCGCAGACCGTCACCGAATATGTTGAGTCCCAACACCGTCAATAGAATCGCAAAGCCGGGAAACAGCGCGAGATGTGGTGCAAAAGAAATCATTGTCTGGCTCTCTGCCAGCATACGACCCCAACTCGGTACCGGCGGCTGAGCCCCCAGCCCCACATACGATAAACCCGCTTCGGCCAGAATCCCGAGCGAAAACTGAATGGTTCCCTGCACAATAATCAGGTTAAGTGTGTTAGGCAGAATATGCTCTATCGAGATACGCAGTGAGCGCTTACCGGCAACTCGTGCTGCCATAATGAAATCGCGCGTCCACAAGCTGAGTGCTGCACCACGCATGAGCCTGGCAAACACCGGGATATTAAAAATACCGATTGCGATAATCGCATTGATTGCACCCGGACCGAAAACCGCCGTGATCATAATCGCTATCAGCAACGCCGGAAACGCAAACACCAGGTCATTGCTGCGCATGATCAGCTCATCCATTGCACTGTGCCTGAACGCAGCGGCAGCCAGACCTAGTGGCACGCCCACCAGCAGCCCGATACCTACAGCCACAATGGCAACAGCAATGGATGTACGGGCACCGATCATGATCATTGAAAAAATGTCGCGACCAAAGTGATCCGTGCCAAACCAGAAGTCCGCACCCGGTGCTTTCAGTTTATTGGCTATATCCAGCCGGGTTACGTCGTGGGGTGTCCAGAAAAATGATACGACCGCAGCAATCACAAACAGCAACGCAATCGAGCCGCCGAAAATTATCTTAGCCTTTGAAGCACCTGTACGCATCACGGGTACATAAAACACAACAACCCGGTAACCAGGCGCGAAGCAACGGTAGCGCTCATGTGACTCACGCGCTTTGTAACCCGCTGCGCAGCCTTGGATCGGCAATGGCATATCCGACGTCAACCAGAAAGGTGACCACCACTACCGCAAACACCAGCAGCATCACCACACTCTCTACGACGATAAGATCACGCTGCGTAATGGCCTGAAAAATAAGCCTGCCGAGCCCCGGGAGAAAAAAGACATTTTCGATAATAATTGCGCCGGCAAGCAGAAAGGAAAACTGCAGGCCGATAATGGTCAGCACCGGTATCAGTGCATTTCTAAGGGCGTGCCGCCAGAGGGTCTGCCGGGCCGTCAGCCCTTTAGCCCGGGCACTGCGAATAAAATCTTCACCCAGCGTGTCGAGCAGGGATGAACGCATTACTCTCGCAAGAATAGATGCCTGCGGCAGAGCCAATGCAACAGCAGGCAACGTCAGCGATTTTATACCGGGTAGAATGCCCTGATCCCAACCGGGAAATCCACCGGCAGAAAACCACCGCAACTGGATGGCAAAGAACAACACCAGCAGCATCGCAAACCAGAAATTCGGTATTGCCACACCAAGCTGTGTTGCCCCCATAATCCCTACATCCGCTGCGGATCCTCGTCGTGTCGCAGCAACAATGCCTGCAGGAAACGCTATTAAAGTACTTAGTATGAGTGCATACAACGCCAGTGGTAACGAGATCAACACGCGATCAGCAATCATTGTGCTTACCGGTGTGCGGTAAGTGTAAGAGGTGCCAAAGTCACCTCTCAGCATGCCACCGGTCCAATCCAGATAACGACTGAATTTTGATTCTGTGAGTCCCAATTCTGCACGCAGTGCCGCTACTGTTTCGGGGGCAGCGTTCAAACCGAGCATATAGCTGGCGGGATCACCGGGCACTACTTCTATCACCACGAAAATAATGACACTCGCCACGACGAGTGTCACCAGCAAAGACAACAGCCTTTTAAAAACGAAGTAATACAAGCGGGTGTCCGTGCACTAGCCGCTGCTGTTAAGCCGCGGCAAAGTGAACCTGCCTATTTCCAGTAGACTGCGGTCAGGTCATTAGCTTGCGTCGGTGAGTTTTCCCAAAGCCCGACAATATCTTTATTGGCCACCCCTGTTTTGGCCAGCTGAAACAGAAAGCCGTTGACGTAGTCTTCAGCAATAATCTGTTGCGCCTTTTGCAACAACTCTGCTCGTGCCTCAGGGCCTGCCACTGCTTCAAGGTCAGTCATTAGCTGCTGAAAATCCGGATTATCATATTGGAAATAATAATCGGGCTTGGCGTATATCCCGATATCCATCGGCTCGGTGTGCGACACGATGGTTAGCCCGTAGTCTTTACCGCGAAACACCTGCTCAAGCCACTGCGCCCATTCAAGATTACTAATTTCGGTGTTAATACCGACTGCGCGTAACTGACTGGCGATAATCTCACCGCCCCTGCGGGCATAGGAAGGCGGTGGCAGTTTCAGTGTCGTCGTAAACCCGGACTCATAACCGGCCTCTTTCAACAACGCTTTGGCTTTTTCAGGATCATAAGATGCGTTGCCGGTAAGGTCGACATAAGCGGGGTGGTGCGGTGCGAAATGCGTCCCGATAGGTGTGCCATAACCGAACATCGCCCCGTCGACCAGCGCCTGCCGGTCAATAGCATGTGCAATTGCCTGCCTGACCAGTTTGTTATCGAGTGGCGGTTGCTTATTATTGGTCGACAGAATGGTTTCACCTTCGGTAGAACCCACTACCACGTTAAACCGCGGGTCAGCGTCAAACTGCGGCAGATTCTCCGGCGCAGGATAAACCGGGAATGCATCCACGTCGCCGGCCATCAGTGCGGCAAAGGCAGCGGTCGGCTCCGAGATAAACTTAAACGTTGCGCGAGCGAGCTTTGCAGGTTCTCCCCAATAGTCCGGGTTGCGTTCTATTTCAATTCGATCCCCCTGCACCCATCTGGAAAATTTGAATGGTCCGGTGCCAACCGGTGCTGTCTTGGCCTTGTCAAAAGTATCGGGCGACAGTATCACTGCATCCCCCCAGGCAAGATTAAACAACAGCGCACCGTTGGGCTGCGACAGGGTCACGATGACCGAGCCGTCGTCGGCTGCTTCTACATTGTCGATTCCGGTGAACAATTGCTTTTGCGCGTTGGTAGAAGTCTCTGCACGTGCCCGGTCGAGAGAGAACTTTACATCACTGGCATCGAAATCACTGCCATCGTGAAACTTAACGTTTTGCTGCAGGCTAAAGGTATAAACCGTGCCGTCGGGGGAGATTTCCCACGATTCTGCCAGTGCAGGTACCACACTGCCATCAGACGCAAACCGGGTAAGCCCCTCGAAAATATTCGCGTACACCACCTCATCAATGGCTGCCGCCGCCCCGCCGGTCGGGTCAAGATTGGGGGGCTCAAGCTGCATCCCCAGCACCAGATCATCTTTTGCTGCGCAGACGGAAGTCACCGCCACCAGACAAATTGCACCAAGACATTGTTTCAGGTTCATCGCCCGACTCTCCACGGATAAATACCCGGGTTAACTTACCACAATCGAGTTAACGTCACTGCATCAACCGTAATGTCACGGTATCAGGCGATGACGGGTGCTAGTCCAGAAATTCGACATAGTCACCTAGCCCGGCACGTTCAGTTTCGAGTGTGTTCTCCACGGCATCGAAATCGGCATATCCGATCGACATTCCACAGACGACTATCTCTTCATCAGCAATAGGCAATGCCGATCTGATGGCCCGATGGTATCCACAGAAGGCGGCCTGCGGGCAGGTATGCAGGCCAGCCTCGCGAGCAAGCAGCATAATGTTCTGCAAAAACATGCCGTAATCAAGCCAGCTGCCGGTGTTCAAATCTCGATGAATGGTGAATATCGCCCCAACCGGCGCACTGAAAAATTCAAAATTACGCCGGTGCTGAGCCTTCATTTTGACCTTATCGCCCTTTTGTATATCCAGCAGTGAATAGAGATCCCAGCCCACTTTGCGCCGGCGCGCCAGATAAGGCTCAAAAAACTTGTCGGGGTAGTAGGCGACCTCATCGTCGTAAGGTACATCGGCATCATAGGCCTCAAGCACCGCTCCACTTACTTTTTTCAAAGATTCGTTCTGCAATACTCTAACCCGCCATGGCTGCATATTGGTGCCACTGGGTGCCCTGGCCGCCCGTGTAAATATATCTTCAAGCACCTGATGATCCACCGCTTGATCTGTGAAAGCTCGCAGTGAACGCCGGGTTAAAACCGCATCACTGACGGAAGTGGCGACACCGCTGAGGGTAGGATTTTCCAAAGTAGTCTCCAACAATTATTCAACGCGATTGTGTTAGCGCTGCGAAAGGTTACTAGTACCTGGCGATGATTACCGGCAAGAAAATAATCGCTGTTAGCTTTCAGACGCCATCGTGACGATCTTTTCGATGTGCTCGTTACCTTCCTGTATTTCCCGACCGTTTTCGATATCGTCGATCTGCGTAAAGTTTGCTGCAATGGCCTCTGGTGTGCGTTGCGACTCTTCCAGGTACACACCCGGCGCCTCGATCAATTTGGCAACGGTGTAGCAACCGGCACCAGCCAATAGAATTTTTCGCGTGGGAGCCTGTTCACTGGCCAGGTAAAGCACCGCAGGCGTAACATATTCCGGTGCCAGCGCTTCAAATACCGCCTCGGGCATTACATCCTGTGTCATTCTGGTGGCTGCTGACGGGGCCAGACAATTCACCTGAATATTATATTTACGTCCCTCGATACACAGCACATTCATCAACCCGACCACACCGAATTTTGCAGCGCCGTAGTTGGCCTGGCCGAAGTTTCCATAGATGCCCGACGTAGAGGTCGTCATCACAATGCGACCATAACCCTGCTGACGCATCACCGGCCATACAGCGTGCGCACAGTAGGCCGAACCGTTCAGGTGCACATCAACCACCGCACGCCAGTCTTCCAACTCCATTTTTGCAAATGACTTGTCTCGCAGTATGCCGGCGTTATTCACCAGAATATCCACCCGGCCCCATTCGTTCATCGCCTGCGTCACCATATCGGCGACCTGCCCTTCATTCACCACACTGGCAGTGTTGGCAATTGCCACACCACCGGCAGCCTGTATTTCGTCTACCACCCTCTGTGCCGCGGTGCCGGTTCCGGTACCATCCCGGGCGCCACCGGGGTCGTTTACTACAACGTTTGCCCCTCTTGCGGCAAGCGCCATGGCATGGGACCTGCCAAGTCCTGCACCGGCACCGGTGACTATTGCCACCCTGCCTTCATACGAAATTTTGTTCATACGCTGTTCAGAAAATTTAACCGGGTTTAACAACACTGGTGCGAGCACCGTACTCATACGATACAGCACCCGATGACGGCGAATATTTTCGCAAGCTTAATCGCAGCACATCCTCGACAATCGGATACCGCGCAGCACTACCACGTAAAACGCCTGTCGTGAGCTGTTAAACGCTATTCGTTGCTAACAGCCCGCTGACATTTACATTGTATGACAATACCCCCTTGGAAATGACGATTAATCCGTCCATATTCTTGCTTAAGTAAAACAACCTGCGAAAGACCTTCGCCCGGACACACCTCATGTTTCGAAACAGAAAACATTTACATGATGCGCCACATCTGCGGGACGACTATCGCCCACCGGCGAGCAGTGTGCCGTGGCACCGGGAAGAACAGGCAAATACTATTGAACACGTCGGCGGAGCCGACCATCGCCGAAGCGGGCTGACAACGCTGCAGGCACTGGAAGTCATCAGACTTCGCTACGAAGCGGCTCAAAGAGACGCGCAACACCAGCAGGCGGCGTAGTCATTCGGTGCGCGCCCTCAACGTTCCTTCGAAGCAACAAGGGGTCTTACGCTCTCGCACTCAGTGCGTTTAAACCAGATGTAATTACGGCACAGTCCCGAGCAGGTATACTCCGCGATCCTGCTCATCTCATCCCCTGCCTTGGCCACCGCATCTCACACTTATTACACAAAATTCAGCGCTCCAATCGGTGACTTACTGATCGCCGGGACTGAAAACGCCGTCACCCAAATTGGCTTTCCAACTCACACCACCAAAAGCACTGTTCAGTCTCACTGGATACAGAGCGCAGAACCTTTCCGGGACATTTGCAGACAGCTCGAACTGTATTTCCAGCAAAGGCTGACACGGTTTGATGTCCCGCTGGAACCTGAAGGAACAGAATTTCAGCAGCAGGTCTGGCAGGAACTGCAGCAAATCCCGTTCGGAGAAACCGCCAGCTACAGCGATATTGCCTATGCCATTGGTAATCCACAGGCAACCCGCGCCGTGGGCAGTGCCAATGGCAGCAACCCTATTCCGATACTTATCCCTTGTCACCGCGTGATCGGACGCGATGGCAGTTTGACCGGCTTTGGCGGTGGCCTGCCGATCAAACGGTTTTTATTGCAACTGGAAGATCACGAACAAATGCTGCTGCCGTTCTAAGCAGCTATTTATTTGTGATAATAATTATCGATAAAAACGCACCATCAGTGTGCGTTCGCAGAAGAAGAGGTTCTGCCGCGCGGACTCCTGACCCTAGCTTATAATTCCTGCATCACGGAATTCATCTAGCTGAGCCCGCGTATACCCGCTGTTACTCAGTACTTCGTCTGTATGAAAACCAGCCGGCGCTGCGTGCACATCTACGGCCGGTCCATCGTGCTTATATTGAAACGCCGCGACCGGTGGCTGGAGCGCAGCGTCATCTGTACTGAACCCTCTGACCTTGCCGAGTACGCCTCTGGCCTTTACCTGCGGGTGCGTTAAGGTTTCATCGAGTGATCTGACTCTGGCAGCCGGGACTCCCGCCTCATTTAGAACATCTTCCCACTCCCGTGCTGTCAGCGCTTTCAATCGCCCGGACAGTATCTCGCGATCCCGCTGAAATCGTTCTCTCAATGCAAAACTATCGAGTTGTTCAACTTCATCCGCCAGTTCAGGACAACCCACCGCATGCCATAACGCTGCATGTTGTCTGGCGGTATATGCACCGATCATGATCTGCCCATCAGGTGTATCGAAACATCCATAACCTGCGTGAGTCAGGCTGGCATTACCCGGAGGCACTGGTGCTGCACCGGTCACCTGAGTATCCATGACACTGGTCGACATTAACATCAGGGCGGCATCGAGCATGGATACATCAATATGCTGCCCGACACCTGATTGATGGCGTTGCAGCAAGGCAGCCGCTATCGAAAACGCTGCCTGCGCTCCGGTGCCGTAATCCAGCACCGGCGGCCCGACGCGTACCGGTGCTGTGGTGGTATCACCGGTGTGAGCCATTAAGCCCGAAAATGCCTGGATCACGTTATCGTAGGCCGGATGCTGCGCCTTAGGCCCGGTGTGTCCGAACCCGGTCATCGAACAATAGATAAGACGCGGGTTTATTTCTTTAAGTGAGGCATAGCCCAGTTCATTGCTGTCCATAACACCGCAACGAAAATTCTCCACCAGAACATCTGTGTCGATCACCAGTTTTCGCAGAATATCTCTGCCCTGCGGCGTGCAGAAATCGACCTGTATGCTTTTTTTGTTTGCTCCCTGCGCAAGAAAATGACTGCCGCGCCCCTGCTCACCGAGTGTGTGGCTGGCACCTTCAGTTCGCATCATATCGGGCTGACCGGGTGCTTCCACCTTGATGACCTCAGCCCCCATCACCGCCAGCTGATAGGTACAAAACGGTCCCGCCAGCACATGGGTGAAATCCAGTACTTTAATGCCTGAAAATGGTTGCATAGTACGGCCTCCGCCGGAACGTCAGTGCAAGATGATATCAGCACTTCAGCAACTTACGTATCGTTGCAGAGCCCGACGGCGACAACGTGTCGCTGCTACAATTGGACCGCCTCCATTGGAAGACAACCACTATGACAACGCTCCATCTAGTTCGACACGGGCAATCCCTTTGGAATGCTGAAATCCGCATCCAGGGTACCTCCGATCCGGCGCTGTCAGAACTGGGTATCGAACAGGCAAAAAAAGTAGGCGAAACCCTGCCGGCGTTTGACCGGGTTTATTCAAGTGATTTACTGCGTACGCGCCAGACAACCCAGTATATTCTCGGTGGCGATACTGATCATGTCGATTTTCGTCCCACGCTTCGCGAAATTCATCTGGGCCCCTGGGAAGGAATGCTGTTGAGTGATGCCACCGAACAGTATCCGGTGCAGACAGACCAGTTCAGAAATACACCTGCGCTGTTTACGCTGGAAGGAGCAGAATCCTTCCATGAACTTCAGGCAAGGGCCCACCGCGCCATTAATGAAATAGTCGCTGAATGCAACGGGGAGGACATAGACGTCCTGGTCGTCAGTCACGGTGCTTTCCTGAAGTCGGTACTGATCGACTACGATGGCCGTTCGCTGAACGATATGTGGCAGCACCCGCATATAGACAATTGCGGTCACAGTGTCGTGCGCTATGAAAACGGAAAACCTGCCATCGTCAAATTTGCAGACCACCTTGAATGGTAGTTGCATAAAACACCGGATAATCCGGCCAGGCACTGATCAGCGCTAAACCGCAGGATTTGTTAAACAACACTGTGCTTCAATACAGGTTCGAATTTTTCAGCGAGGAGAACCAGCAATGACCGATAAAACCTTCAGTGCCAGCGGTGCCTGCATGTGCGGCAAAGTCACCTATACGGCCAACATTAAACCGGGGGCCGGCGCATGTCATTGCGGCATGTGCCGATCCTGGAGTGGCGGCCCGTTCATGGCAGCGCACGCCGAGGGCAAGGTACAGTTCAGCGGCGAAGCACACATCAGCATTTATCAGTCGTCTCAATGGGCGCAACGAGGCTTTTGCAAGGTCTGTGGTGCCAACCTGTTCTATCACCTGCTGCCGCGCCCCGGACTGCCCGATGGAGAATACATTATGTCAGCGGGCACGGTGAAAGAGCAGCAGTCGCTCACCTTTGACAATGAAGTCTTTATTGAACATGCACCCGGCTGGTACGAGTTTACTGCGCCGGAAACACGCTCCAGACTTACCGAAGCAGAGCTCATGGCAATGTACGGTGCCGAGTGATCGAT
>JAHDHK010000220.1 GCA_020631335.1 Chromatiales bacterium | reverse complement strand
GCAGTACCTGCATCAGATACGGAATAACGCGCCCCTCATATAACGATCCGGCACGCTTGAGATAGGCAGGGTCAAGCACATAGGTTGATGCCGCGTGTTCATACACTACCGGTGCCTGTTGTCGGGCAACCACCCCGCCGGGCAATGGCTTGGACACCTTTAACGCGCCGCTTTCATCCGGCTCAACCAGATTAAAATACGGGTTTTTCCGAGCCTCGCAGCAGGACATTACCATGTCGGGCTGCTGATCGTTAAACAACGCCACTGACTGTGTTATGTCATCGGGCAGACGCAGCGGAGATGTACAATCGAGGTCTACAAACACAGACGCCGGCCCCTTGAGTGATTCGGTCACCTCAAGCGAGTGTTGCCACACCTGCCACTTTCCGGCTGTGTCTGTTGCAAGTTCGGCGGGCCGAAGACCGATATCCAGCGCACCACGTGCCACCGCATGATCATAGATCTGCCGGCTGTCGGTCGACACCACCACAGCATCTATCAGCTCGGAGTCGAATAAATGATCAAGTGACCAGTCGATCAACGGTCTCCCGCAGATCGGCAGCATGTTCTTGCCGACAACACCGCGACTGCCTTCGCGAGCGCCAATATGTCCGATAATCATGAAATGGGTTGACTCAAAAGAGAAGTGAATTGACGCTGCTCCCACGCGCTCGCAACCAGCTCAATGCTGTGCCTGGTTTTGTCCAGCGTCGGACAATACTCACTCACAGGCTCACCTTTAACCAGCCTGATAAAGTCCTGCATAGCACCGGTAAACAGTTCATTGCGTTCGAACTCTATACATTCCCGGTGTACCTGAGTGTTGTCTCGTCGCTCATAGCTCAACGCGTTAAAGTCGATCTGCGTTACATGGTCGAGCGCATAGAAGGTGGATACCCGGGTACTGACCGGCGATAAATAATCCATCGTGACGCAGCCATGCAAAGCAGTACCGGTGCCCGCTGTATTGAGATCCATCTCAACCCGGGTACTGAAATCCACACCGGGATATTCAGCATGCCCCAGGCAACTGACGTGACTGACTTTCAGGTGCGGGAACAGACTCCGGGCAATATCCAGCTCATGGCAAAGATCAAGCAATACCCCTCCGCCCTGTGCCCTTGAGGCATAGCTTTGTTGAAATTGCCAGTCTTTGCGCCACTGCGTCACATCGTGTCCGATGGTCAGATCAAAACGATAAACACTGGACAGGTTTTGACTACGCAGCGTTTGCAGCAGCGGGTGATACCGCATCATATAGCCCGCCATTGTGCGGCTCTGTAATTCTGCGGAACAGCATGCGTAGATTGCATTCACCTGAGCTGCGGTGTACGCCAGCGGCTTTTCAATGTACATAGGCACATTGAATTGTGCACACAGGGAAATGAGCGTTTGCCTGATGTGCGTGGCAGTGGCGATTACCACGCCGTGTGCCGCGCCGCGCTGCAACAAAGACTCCACCGCTTCGACACCACCCGATCGATACGAAATCAACTCGCTGCTGATACCGAGCTCGATCAGATTATTATAGTGTCGGGTACCGATAGAGCCGGAACCAATGACGGGAATGTGCGGCGATGCGGCCATGAGATATGCTGATTGGGCAGGCCGCAATGATAATGGAAATCTCGCGCGCTCTGCTTAACAAAGCCCTAACCTTATCTGCCCCTTCAGCCGGCAACCTGTTTCTGGCGGTACACAGAAAATCCGCGCTTTTGATAGTTGCCCAGCGCCGATGGGTGATCCAGCGTACAGGTGTTAAGGATGACGCGCTGCGTTTGCGCCCACGCCCAGGCAGTATCAATGGCACAGGACAGAAACGAACCGCCATATCCGCAACCGGTAAACGATGGCGCCAAACCAAAGTAGGCTATTTCGGTATCGGTTGCTGCTTTTCGCAGCTCAAAATACCCGCCTATGCTGCCATCAATCAACGCGACGAAGGTTCGCAGGTCGCTGTTACCGGCATACGACTCCCATTGTTCGATGTTCCAGTCCCGTCGATCCACCCACTGCCACGCCTCACCAACCAGATCGTAGAGAAAGCGATTGACTTTACCCTGCGGCACTAACGCTTCTTCCACGCGCAGAGCCGACTGCAGTTGCACCCGTTGATGCTGATCGGGGCGGGTCATTTCGAGGTAATACACGGTGATGTCAGTCACGCATTATTTCCTGTGGCAACCGTCGACGGTGCGGGATTCTTTTTCTATGACGCTAAAACGCAGAGCTCAGCGTCCTGGGGCCGGAGGGTGTTTTGATGCGCGCTTCCAGCCGGGGCACTTCGCCTGAAGATAAAGACACTACAGTCACGAGATGCCGGGCACCGATTGCGTCCAGTTGCGCTTCGAGCCATTGCGCGTAAGGATGGTACAGGCTCAGCGATTCCAGCTGGCAGCCGGTATCAGTCATGCGCCCGGATGGATGCGCATCACAATGCCATTGCATGAGATAAGGCAACAGGCCCGCCGCCAGCAGCCGGCCGTCGCGCGGCAGCGCAAAAGACCAGCTCAGATCACCACGGCTTAACCCGGTGATTTCGCCATAGTCATCCAGCGCCTTCGATGTTGCCAGCGGCAAATCTGTTGTGTTGGCTACCCAGGTCAGCAGCCTGGGGCGCTGCAAAATACTGCTGCGCACAGACGGATCATCGAGTCCGAACCATCGGGGTCTGGCCGGTGGCTCACCCTCGGGGTTGATCGCGATGACTTCCAGAAACAGCCCCTCGCCCAACTGCATCAGGTGGTTATGTGTCCCCATATGCGGGTGCTCACCACCCCTGGGGATATCCACACCCAGTGCATCGCGGATATAGTTAACGCCGTCCTTCAGTGTGGCTGCACCCACTGCCAGGTGGTCAATTGCGGTTGTCAGATCAGTCATTGCAGTTCTTCATCCGGCCATTCGGGCATAGCAAAATTTATATTCAATACGGTGTACTTATGCCACCGTGCCGGATGGTTAAAGCGCACCCGGCAACGCAAAACCGACCGGCGGTTATATCCGCTCCAGTGATTCGATACCCAAAAGGCCCAGCCCGGTTGTCAGCGTACCCGATGTTAAAGCACACAGTTGCAACCGGCTTTTTTGCTGTGCCTGCGAATCAGCGTCCCGCACCGGACACTGATCAAAGAATCGCGCAAACAACTGCGCCAGATCAAACAGGTAGTTGCACAACAAGTTTGGCTTGTACTCCACCAGCACGTCGTTCAGCACTTCTTCAAAGCGCAACAACTGCAGCGACAATTGCCGCTCTACCGGTTCGGCAAAAATAAAGTCGCCGGTCTGCGCTTTGAGCGATGCGGGTGTGACATTGAGGTTACGCATAATGCCGTGAACACGGGCGTTGGCATATTGCAGGTAGGTGGCGGTATTGCCGCGAAGGGCAAGCATTTTGTCGTAGCTGAATTTGTAGTCCGATGAACGGTTCTGCGAGAGATCAGCATACTTTAATGCGCCGATGCCAACCACACGACCGATTTCCTGCTGCCGGCTCTCTTCCAGCTCCGGGTTCTGCTCTATGGCAATGGCAAGCGCTCTTGATTCTGCTTCGTCGAGCAAACCTTCCAGACCTACGGTATCACCGGCACGGGTTTTAAACGGCTTACCGTCATCACCCAGCACGGTACCGAAGCTTACATGTGTGAGTTCTGCCTCTTTATAACCCCACAGTCGCGCTGCATCGAACAGTTTATCAAAGTGATCATGCTGACGGTGATCCACCACATAGAGCATGGCATCTGCCTGCCATTCCTCTGCCCGGTACTGAATAGTCGCAAGGTCGGTTGTCGGGTAGAGATAGGCGCCGTCTTGTTTGCGGATGATCATCGGCGCATCGTAGCCGTCGAGAAATACACAAATGGCACCGTCACTTTCGGTGGCAATCTTTCGCTGTATAAAATCCTCGACCACCGCTGCGAGCTGATCGTGATAGAAACTTTCACCCAGCACATGGTCAAAGCGGATATTCAATCGATCGTACAGGCGATTTATATCGGCCAGACAGTACGGCAAAAATTTATCCCATAAGCCTTTATTTTCAGTATCTCCCTCGTGGAGCTTGACGGTTTCAGCCAGCACGCTCTTTGCGATATCGGCATGTGCATCCGCCGCAGACATCAGCCCGGTGTCAGACTGTGCACCGGCAATCGTCTGCTGAAGCTTTTCCACCAGCGCTTGCTGATCGACCATTTTTTCTTTCAGCCGGGCGATATCTTTCTTTTGTTTTTTTAAAGCAGCTTTGTCTTCATGCTGCTCACCACTGACCCGTGTCAGTGCCGTGTGTTGCTTATCGAGCAGTTCCTGTGCGGCCGGCAGCTGCGCCACTGCACCGTGGTAATCCATAATGACACGCACATATTTATACAGCCTGCCGAGCTCAACGACCGGATCGGCAGTGTAGGCGGCATTATCTACAAAGTGTTTGTAGCCATAGATAATCATGCCGAACTGAGTGCCCCAGTCACCCAGGTGGTTGTCGGTAATAACCCGGTGACCAAGGAAGCGATGTATTTTTGCCAGCGCATCGCCGATAACGGTGGATCGTATATGCCCGACATGCATGGGCTTGGCGACATTCGGCGACGAAAAGTCCACCACCACGTTTCTGGGTTTTTCGACCTTCTGCACACCGAGTGCATCATCGGATAAAGCCTCGGTGAGCCGGGATTTAATCCAGTCTTCTTTCAGCGTGAGGTTGATAAACCCGGGGCCTGCCACCTCGACCGCGTCACACAGGTCATCAAGTGAGACAGCAGCGACCAACCCGGTGGCTATGTCCCGCGGTGGTCGACCGAGTTGCTTGCCCAGCGGCATGGCGCAGTTGGCCTGATAGTCTCCAAACTTGTCGTCCTGCGCCGGACGAATCATACCCAGCAGAGAATCAACTTTATCAGGCTCGGCGATATCGGCCAGAGCAACGGCAAAGCGATTCCTGATGGCTTCGAGTGCATTCATTGGGATCAGGGATCCTGACGTCTAGTAGAAAAATGTAATTGTAATTCACAATGACGAGCGCTGCTGCCAACAATTTCCATCCGGCATCGACGCTGTGCACCCACACTGCTGTAGAGCCAGTGAAATCCACGGTAATTACAGACTGAAACTAGCAATGTCTGACGATCCAGCCTGTCGCCGCAAGCAGCCGGATATCAGTGCTGTGAATGGTGGCAGGGTGATTTACCGGTGCATTTGGATCGCCGTCGGAAATTAGCCGCTAAAGGTCACCGCCGACGGGTCGTTAAACGCTGCGTCAGCCGGCAGAGAATCGGCACCTTTTATAATAACTAAGAGTCGTACGGGGATACCATGTGGGCCAGTCATTGGCGCAGCGCGTTAGGCGCATTCCTCTTTTGCGCACTAGCCGGTAGCCCACAGGCAGTCGCAGAAGATCTAACCATTCAGTTTGAGTCGATCAAGGAGTTTCTGGTCGACACGGTTACCGATGCACAACGCGAGGGAGCTGCCACTACCTACGCATTGCTGCGCGACAACCTCAATGCATTTCATCAGCTTAAGACCAGAGTCGACAACACGCTGCACATTGACGACATGATTGATGAATTGTCCAGCGAGCTCGACACCATTGCGACCAATTTCGAGCGCGCTGCAAAACTGCGGGCCGACTATGCCAGTCAAACGGTTGAAGGTGAATCCAGACTGGCAGACAAGCGCATGCAGACCCGCCGGGCGATCGATGAGCTGGAGCGGCGGATCCGTGTGATGCAGCAGGAGATAGATCAGGCCACAGCACAGGCAGCCCTCGATCCGCAACGCAGCAACGTGACGATTCGCGCCAACACCAGCGTTATCAATTCGCTGCAAACCCAGATCGCTATCTGGCGCAAGTTTCAGGATACCCAACACCGGCTCGCCTCCTCGCTGAAGCTCAGCACCGACAAGGTGGATTTTCTGCTGTTTGTGCTGGAGAAAAATGCATTGGTGTATCGCGAGGCTGCCAACACTGCAAAATTAAGACAGAGTGTGAGACTGGCGCTGAGCAATCTGCAGGCAATCGGTGCCATTGAAAGCACCTTGTCTGATCTGGCCTCTAGCTGGCAGGAAGTTGACCGGATTATCGGTGAGATAGGCCGAACGGAACTCGGTTATGCCGGAAGTTGATACTGCCCGCCGGATAATTGTGTGTCTGTTTGTGTTCGGATTGCTCCTGAGCTTCGCCGGACACCGCTACCAGTCCCACCAGCGCGCATCGAGCATCACCTGGCACGATGTCAACACTGAACTACAGCAGGTTGAAACTGCCAGAGTGGAACTTTTCGAAGCACTCAATCAAAAGATAGCCAGCCGGCAGTAGGTTATTCACGGCTACCGTTGCCTACCCACGCGCCGGCTTACCGCGCAGCGCAATCGTGCAACAAATTGAAAAGGCTGCCTTGTCATATCGTACGTGTGCAGGTCGCCGGACAGTTGCTAAGCTTAGTCAATTAACTAACGACGATATCTCCCTCGAATGGGCATTCAGCACTGGTTTTCAAAAAGAGCGATCACCGAAAAACAAACGCTCGGTTTGATCCTGCCGGGCGGCGGTGCCCGTAACGCCTACCAGGTTGGCGTACTCAAGGCGGTTGAAGAGCTGCTGCCGGACGCACAGCAATCACCGTTTCCCGTGGTCACCGGCACTTCAGCAGGCTCTTTAAATGCGGGCATGATTGCCAGTCGTTCCAGTGATTTCAGCGACGGGCTGCATCGATTGCTGGGCATGTGGGAAAACCTGCATATGGATATGGTGGTTAAAACCGATGCTAAAACCGCCACCAAAACCGGCGCCCGCTGGATATGGTCGTTTGCCAGCGGCGGTATGGGTCAATCGCAACCTAAGGCTTTGCTGGACAACACACCACTGCGATCCCTGATTGAAAACCATGTCAATCTGGCGCGAATGCGACAGTGCATTCAGGCCGGGCAACTGCAGGCACTGGGAATAACCGCTTCATCGTACGGTCGAGGGGCGTCGATTACGTATTTCGAAGGAGACGAATCCCTTCCGGACTGGGAACGCACCCGTCGATACGGGACACAGACTCGCCTGAGGATCGATCACTTTATGGCATCGATCGGCATCCCGGTCGTTTTTCCTGCGGTAAAACTTAAAAACGAATATCACGGTGACGGCTCAATGAGAGAATCCGCACCATTGAGTCCGGCGTTACACCTGGGAGCCAACAAGCTGTTGATCATCAGTGTGCGCAATCCGCCGGACCAGACCTCTTTTCACCGGGAGCCGGTCTATCCGAATCTGGGGCAGATCGCGGGCTACATGTTCGACACACTGTTCATTGACCGATTGGATGCCGATATCGAACGGCTCGATCGCATCAACTTTGCACTGACCAAAACACGGCAATCATCCTTTCGACATAATGACTCGTTGTTGCGGCCGATAGAGTTTCTGGTGATCTCACCCAGTGTCGACATCAGGGAAATAGTGGCTAAACACACCAAGTCTTTTCCAAGATCAATGCGTGTACTGTTAAGCGGACTGGGTGCGATGACAAAAGAAGGACGCCCGCTTACCAGTTACCTGTTGTTTGACTCGGCTTTCGCCAGAGAACTGATCGAACTGGGCTATGAAGACGGTTACGCACAACGAGACAAACTTCAGGAACTGCTCGAGCTGTAGACCGATAGCGCCGGGCACCGATCGCCGCAACCCCTGAAACGGCTGCCTGCCAACCAACGCGCTGTCACTGCCGCCGACAGGTATATCGCTCGACAAACTGCTTTACCTTGCCTCCCGGCTGTGTTGTGATTCGCAGCACATTCAAACCGTGGAACAAGCTGAAATGACTGTAAAAGTTGGCGATACCCTCCCCGCCGGAAACCTTGGCTATATGGGCAGTGAAGGCCCCGCCTCTATAAGCACCGACGAGCTGTGCAACGGCAAAAAAATTGTACTGTTCGGCGTGCCCGGTGCATTCACACCAACCTGTACCGAAGCCCACCTGCCCAGCTTTGTTGCGAACGCGGACAAAATTCTGGCCAAAGGGGTAGATCGCATCGTCTGTGTATCGGTCAACGATCCGTTTGTTATGGACGCCTGGGGCAAAGCCCAGAACGCCGAACACCTGCTGATGGCGGCAGATGGCAGCGCCGTGTTCATCAAGGCACTCGGCCTGGAACTGGATCTTATCGAACGCGGACTGGGCATTCGCTCACAGCGTTTCTCAATGATTGTCGACAACGGCACCATCACGCACCTGAACGTGGAAGACGGCCCGGTGTTTGAGGTCAGCTCTGGCGAAAAGATTCTGGAGCAACTGTAGACTCAGTATTCAGAGCACTACTTTCAAGACGATACTACGCACGGGCGGTAAGTCCCGTGCGCAAATCCACCGACAGGCCGGATCGCTTCGGCTACACTTCGGCTGGTTTGCAAGATTTAACAGAACAGCAGACCAGCGCACTTGCAGGCCGGCTGTTCGTCCCTTATCTCACTGATACAGCGTTTTTCAAAACACGGGAGTTGTTCCATGAACCTGCTCGAATCCTTACTCGGCAATGATAACCAGGCGGTTGTGTCTGAACTGGCCAGGCAACTGGGCATTGGCGAAAACGAAGCACGAACAGCGGCGGGACAACTTATCCCGGCACTGGCTCGCGGTCTTCAAAACAATGCACGCTCTGATCAGGGTCTTGACGGTCTGATTGGTGCACTTGCGCGGGACAACCATGCCGGCTACCTCGATAACCCCGCCTCTCTCGGCCAGCAACAAACCGTCGACGATGGCAACTCTATTCTGGGGCACATATTCGGCAGCAAAGACGTCAGTCGGAACATCGCAAACTACGGCGCTCAGCAATCCGGTTTATCGTCGACACTGCTGAAAAAAGCTCTGCCTATTGTTGCCTCACTGGTGATGAGTTCTCTGGGTAAGCAATTCTTCGGCAGCAAAAAATCCTCAGGCAGTATTTTCGGCGGCAACCGCTCGGGCGATATATTTAATTCCGGTGCGGCCGCACCGCAGAACCGGGGACTGATAGAGTCATTTCTCGATGCCGACAAAGACGGATCCGTCATGGACGATCTGCTCAGCCTCGCTGTAAAAGCAGCATTCAAATAGTCACAGAAACAATTCTGTCGTCAATGAAGTAACCGCCTGCCATCAGGCGGGTTACCGCGCTACAATCGCGCCCGCAGCCAGGCCCCGGCCTGCTGCATCCTCAATCACAAATACCGGTGTGAATTTCGCACCGCTTGTGTATGAGTGCCTTCTATCCACACACGCAACACCGATGCGGACTATCACCCGGTAAACCGATATGGCAAAGCAGCCCCGATTGTGGCGCCTGGATGCAGCAGAACGAACTCTGCTGTTACTGGCTCAGCACGACAACGCAATACCTGAAATTATCTGGTTCGGTAACAGGCTGAATCACCTGCCCGACGCACAGGCCGTGGTGTCTATGCTCGATCTGCCCGTGCCGCAGGCAAAACTGGACAACGCCGTCAGACTTGATTTATTCCCGTCTATGTCGAGCGGTCTCGATGTCACACCGGCACTTCGCGGTCATCGCAACGGTGCTGCATTTGCCCATCGTTTTGAGTTGCAGCAGGTGGAAACACAGGCACAGTCTGTGTGCTTTAAGATGT
>JAHDHK010000219.1:7413-9667 GCA_020631335.1 Chromatiales bacterium | reverse complement strand
CGCCGCGGTAACAATTGTTCCTTCAGCAGGTGCCACGCTACCTCCCCGGAGCTGACCAGTCGGTCAAAGAAGTTAACTCCGAAACCGAGCCTGTGCATTCTTTTTTCATTCGAAACTGCACGTTTACCGGAGTTGGAAATTATATAAACCTTCGCCCCGGCGTTTTTTAATCTTCGAAGCGCTGCAACCGCTCCACGATACGGTGTAAATCCATCGTGCAACACACCGAACTGGTCTACCAGAAAATACTCGTACCGCTCGATCAGATAATCGATACTTTCAAGAAAAATGGTGTTTTCAGCCATACCGATGTATTCGCTTAAGGTACTGAATGAACATTTTTTCAGCAGGCGGATGTAGATATCGCATCGCGTGCCAGCAAAGCGGCACCAACGGCTGCCTCCGTCGATAACGAAGGTGCAAACCGGGCAGATAAAGTCTGTTTCCTGATTTCGCTCCAGACATCATTGGCAGCGCCACCGCCAACGGTACGCATTGAACGGATAGCGGGGGCCCCCAGTTCTCTCAGGCGCTGATACCCCAATGCTTCAATATCAGCCATACCTGCAAGCAGGCAGTGCAGGAAGTCTTCATCGGCTTCGGGTCGCGGTGTGATACAGCCTTGCCACTGCGCATCATTGTGTGGAAAACGCTCACCCGGGGATAGCAATGGATAATAATCATGCGATACAGCAGCTGTAGGATCAATAGCGCTCGACAATTGAACAATTTTCTCATCGCTGAAAAAGTGTGCCAGTACATTTCCTCCCGAGTTTGATGCACCACCGGCAAGCCAGCGATCCCCTATTCGATGACTGTAAACACCATAATTCGGCTCAAACAGCGGCTGATCACACAACATTTTCATGGTGATTGTGGAGCCTAGCGCAGTCACACAATCGCCGGTTTCAGCAGCACCGGTTGCAAGAAAAGAAGCGCAGCCGTCGGTCACACCAGCCACCAGCACCGCGTCTGTTGCGAGCTTATATTTCTTCGCAACAGATGACTGTATTTGCCGGTGAGGTGTGCCCGCAGGGATTACCTGTGGCAGCAATTGCGGTTCCAGTCCGGCTTCAGCTAACCATGCCGGCCAGCAGCGCGCCACCGGATCATAACCGGTTTTAAGTGAATTACTTTCATCGCTGATATCGAATTGCCCGCAAAGCATACCGGCTATCCAGTCGGCCTGATGAATAATCCGGTAAGGTCTGCCCCCAACCTGAAGACTTACGGCTCTAGCCAGCGCGGATGACGAACCATGCACCGCACTGGTCGCCGGAGCGACTTCAGAGATTCTGCCGATAATGGCGTTATCGTCTATCGAATCGTTATACATCAACGCATCGGCAATCGGTGTGCCGTCACGTTCAATCGGCAACACAGTGCCCGACGTTGCATCGATACAAACCGCTTTAATATCGACATCAATGTTCAGCCGTTTTAATACATCATCAGTAGCCGCCCACCACACCATCGGGTCACGTCGATTATCGCCATGGGCAGACATAAGTGACTTTGCGGTTTTTACCACGTTACCCTTTGTATCGATAATGACAGCGCGTACCCCCGAGGTACCCACATCAATACCGATAAAATATGCCGACGTCATCACTGGCGGGTTTCCTCACGATTCAGTGACTGACGGTACTTTTCTGCATCCCAGTTGAGTAAATCGCGGTTCTGTCGGTCGGTGAGGTAATTGACCGTTGTCGCATCGTCAACCCTTGCGCACACATCGGCCAGACAGCGGGCCAGCGCGTGTGCGCCATCACTACAACGCTTGTGCATTAGCACTCCTGAACCGGGAAAGATAATTGACAGCGGCGGTGCCTTGTATCGTGCAGCGGCCTGATCCGGAGTCTCGTCGGGTTGCGCTACGACTGATCCGGGACCCAGAAATATCACATGGTCCGGATACAGACTCCCGCCGCTGGCAATACGCAGGCTCGTTTTATCCAGTGCGACCGCGTGGGCGTGTTTGTCTTTCGGCAGTTCATAGTCACTGTGCTGTGCCAGCGACTGCAAACGCTTGATGTCGACCTGCGGTGCGTGTCGCTTGGTCTGCCTAAGCGCTTTACAGACCCGTAGCAGCAATTGCTGCGCTGCATCGACTGTTTCAGCCGCCACCACCAGCCCGTGATTACCCAGCACCACAACATCACCTGCCCGACCGTTTTCATCGATCAGACAACCGGCGATTTCTCCGGACAACGCGAGACCGGGTTTCACATAGGGTACACAACGCCAGTTAAAC
>JAHDHK010000219.1:0-7403 GCA_020631335.1 Chromatiales bacterium | reverse complement strand
GTATTTGTTTGAATAGCGAGCGCGATTGTATCGACACAATGGACATGCAAAACCACCTTTTGAGGAAAGACTGCATGCACGGTCGTCTCTATTGAAGGTCGAAGATTGTCCGGGTTGCGCTGATTGTCAACGTACAACTGCGCTTGATCGGCCTGAGGATCGCTGTTGCTGAGAGCCTGCCGTAATGGATCAAGGTTGACAGGCACCATTATATTCTGCTTTTTGGCATGCATTAACCAGGTGCCGGACGCTTTGATCCACAGGGTGTTGTTAAGCTTGACTGACGTATTACCCCCCGCCGCCTGCACCAGAGTCGGATCTGAACCGATCTGTGCGGACAGTTCGAGTAGCTGTTGGTATTCAGGTGCCGAGCTAGGCATCTGAAACACTTTCATCCGATTCGATGACCACTTCATTCAAAGCCTTGCGTTCTGCGGCCGAAACGGCAGGGTCGCCTATATATTTCGCCCACCAAAGTGAAAATTTCTGCTGTTGTTTTGCAGTCATGTGAAGACCATGTTTGGTACGACGCAATAACACATCTTCAGGGTCCAACGCCCATTCGGTGCGATGCAGATACCGCGCTTCGCATTCAAAGAAAGTTGCAGAGAACTGCTGCCCCAGATCTGACATCGAACCCGCACCGTCTAAAACCTCATGGCACAGAGTTCCGTAGGCACGTGACAAATGTTTGAGCGTATTGCTATCACACCAGGGATACTGTGTTTGCAGCATATCAAAGAAATGATCAAAGTCTGCATCAGCGATATCACCTCCCGGCAGGGCGGCACCAGCGGTCCATGCCGGCCCCATGTTACTGAAGTACGGCGCCAGTTTATCCAGCAGATGCTCAGCTAATTTGCGAAAGGTTGTTATTTTTCCGCCGAACACAGAAATGAACGGTGCCCCGCCTTCCACTTCATTGAGATCAAAAACATAATCACGGGTAACCGCGCTGGGGTTGCCGGATTTGTCATCATAGAGTGGTCTTATGCCGGTATAACTACGCACCACATCGTTTACCGTCAACTGATCCTTAAAGTAGGCATTAACCGCGTTAAGCAGATAAGTGATCTCTTTTTGATCGACCTCTGCCGTTTCCACTGCTCCTTGTTGCGGCACGTCTGTCGTGCCGATCAGTGCGAACCGACCCTCATACGGATTCACAAAGATGACCCGTTTATCATGGTTTTGCAGCAGGTAGGCGTGATCTCCCGGCCAGAACTTTTTTACAATGATATGACTGCCTTTCACCAGGCGCACGCGACGGTCGGAATTTACATCATCAATGTGATCAATCACCTTGTTCACCCACGGACCGGCGGCATTTACCAGAGCTTGGGCCATGATGATTTTTTCTTCACCTTTTTTGTCGGTGAGCCTGATCCGCCAACGGTTTTTCTCTCTGGTGGCAGAATGAAAAGTTGTTCGACTCATCAGCACTGCACCATGATGATGGGCATCAAGCGCATTGAGTATCACCAGCCTCGAGTCGTCAACCCAACAGTCTGAATATTCAAAGCCCCTGGTGATTGCTTCTGATAGATTCTGCCCCTCTAAACACTGACGCAATTTCAGCACACGCGTAGCCGGCAGTCGCTTGCGACCGCCAAGGTGATCATACAAAAACAACCCGAGGCGAATCAGCCATGCCGGCCTGTGTTGCGGGCTATGAGGAAGCACAAAACGCATGGGCCACAGGATGTGAGGTGCTGATTCCAGTAACACTTCACGCTCGATCAACGCTTCACGCACCAGTCTGAATTCATAGTATTCGAGGTAACGCAATCCGCCATGAACCAGTTTGCCTGAGCGCGAACTGGTTCCCTCTGCGAAGTCCCCTTTTTCACACAAAGCCACGCTGAGCCCGCGACCAGCGGCATCTCTGGCAATGCCGGCGCCGTTGATCCCGCCACCGATGATAAACATATCCACGCAGGGCAATGGCTTCATTGTGTTACCCCTGAACCGGGGTGAGTTTCAAGCGTAACGACACTGTCGCCGGTTGGGCCGGCTAACATGGATTCAACGGCGGTTGATCATTCAGATACCGACTGACCTCAACGGCGGCCATGCGCGCCGCTTTTGTAACCGTGTAAACACTCGCTCCGGCAATATGTGGTGTCAGTGTCACATTGGGCAGTGCCAGCAACTCTGAATCTGCCGGCTGAGGTTCAACATCGAATGTTTCCAGCATTGCTGCGGCGATGACTTTTCTCTTCAGTGCCTGTAACAGCGCCGGGTAATCCACCAGCGGACCCCGGGCAGTATTGATCAATATTGCATCTTTGCGCATTTGCGACAGTGTTTTTTCATTGATCATGTGTCGTGTTTCTTCACTGACTCGCGGGTGTAAGGTCACAACGTGTGATTCAGTGAGGAGTGTGTCCAGAGACACTTGTGTTACCCCCGCATCGAGGTCTTCCGGGCTGAGCTGTACGTATGGATCACACACCAGTATTTTCGATCCGAATGCCCTCAGCAATTTAACCAGACGCGTACCGATCTGTCCGTAACCGACTACACCGATGGTCATCTCGTGCATCTCGCGACCTGTTCGGTCTGCGCGGTATAAATCTCCCCGCCACTGACCGGCGCGAAGACTCTCGTGACCTTCCCGGATGCGCCTGGTTTCGGCGAGCATAGCGCCGATGGTAAATTCCGCCACCGCACTGGCATTACGACCGGGCGCGTTGACCACTCTAATGCCTCTGTCATGAGCACTCTGAATATCTATGTTGACCGGGCCTCCGCGGGAGACAGCCACCATTTTCAGCGCAGGCAGACGATCCATCATTGCCGCTGATAATGGCGCCAGATGGGTGACCAGTATTTCAGCGTCACCGATAAAATCGCACACTTCTTCGGCATCGCCGATGTACTCTTTCAGACCGTCCATGCCCGGCACTGCATAACCGTGCTCCATGTTTTCATCGGGCCACTGATTTGCCATGCTTTTAATATCGAACATATCGCCACATGCACTGATAATTTCTTCAGCAAACTTTTCCGGTAACATAAACCGGTCACCAATGATGGCGAGTTTCTTCATAAGTGCCTGTCCGCCAGAGTTCTGTCCGCCAGAGTTCTCATGTCAGCCAGAGTTCTCCACACCGGCTGCATTGCGCGGTGTGCACCTGCATAGGCCGGGTACAGCTCACGATACGCTGCCACGAGTTCGCGCTGTGGTTTGATTAAGTCATCCATTAACGGATCTACCCATTGTGATACACAGTCGTCCATGGTGCCGTAGTGACCAATGGCGACGGCAGCCATCATCGCGGCACCGGCCGCCCCTGCCTCCTCGCGGGTAATGGTTTGCACATTCGCTTCAATACCAGCTGAAATAATATTCATGAGCTGCTGACTACGCGACGCACCACCACTGAGCGTAATCTCAGCAGGCAGTGACCCCATCGCGAGGTAACAATCCCGCGCCGCCATCGCTAGCCCCTCGAAAACGGCCCGTGAGACTTCGGCAATACGATGGTGTGTACTCAAGCCAACAAACCCGGCACGTGCATTGGTATCAATAAACGGCCCGCGTTCACCTGCCTCGGAGATATAGGGCTGATAGATCAACCCCGCCGGCGCGGCCGACCCCACCCAGTTATCCAGTTGCGCAAGCACCTGCGCCCTGGATATATCGGCATCAAAATCACCGAGCAGGCTGGTAATCAAATCGAGCAGCCAGTCAATGTTCAGGGTCGCCGACATGTTCGACTGCATTTGTGCCCACACACCGGGTACCGGCATACACATGGTGTAACCGGTGCAGTCTTCATTCAGATTGATATGTTCAGCTTCCCGCACGAGCTTCATATGCATACCGGTTGAACCGACAATGGAGCAGCCGCGTTCTCCTGCGGTCGCATAGAGTCCGCTGCCCAGTGCTGTACAAACAACATCTACATAACCCAGCACCACCGGCGTGCCG
Organism: Chromatiales bacterium; assembly: GCA_020631335.1. GTDB lineage: Bacteria > Pseudomonadota > Gammaproteobacteria > Granulosicoccales > Granulosicoccaceae. The sequence continues at coordinate 3,466 of JAHDHK010000219.1, read as the reverse complement.
TGTCGCAGACCACAGGCACGTGCGGCGTCTGCATGAAGCGACCCGGTTACCTGCGTGCCCTCTATCATTTCCGGTAGCAGATTGCGATGTGCCTGCAGCCCCAGAGAGTCAATGACTTCCGGCGAATACGCTCTGGTTCTGAAATCCCCGAAACTGAAGATACCCTCGGACGGGTCAGTCGCAATGTCACCGGTGAGCTTAAAGTACAACCAGTCTTTACAGTGAAAGGCGTACGATGCATTGCTAAAAGCCTCGGCACGGTGTTGCTTCAGCCATCGCAGTTGCGGTCCCTGCTGGCAGGCGTTAAGCCCGGTTCCTGTCAGTTCAAATCGCCTGCGGTTGGATGCACTGGCTGAGATTGTCTCTGCTATACCGGCAGCCCTGGCGTCAAGCCACAACAGTGCGTTATTCACCGCCTCACCGTGTTTATCAATCAGCCAGGTACCGTCGCCCTGCCCGGTCACCGCGACTGCTGCTACCCGGTCGGGAAGATCGTCAATCTTTTCACTCAGTGCCCGTAGTGTGTGCGCTGTTTTATCCCAGGTTTGCTGCAGGCTTTGTTCTGCACCGCCACCGTCCAGCAGCGCATATTCGTTTTTCACAGTAGCGCTGTCGAGTTGATTACCCTGAAGATCGAAAGCAATCGACTTAATGACCGAAGTGCCCGCATCGATACCGATAATAATATCTGTCAAAGCGCGAGCTCCCGACCATGAGCAATAGCTACGCTGTTATCTGCGTCGAAAAGGTGCAGATCATCGGCCTGCAGGGCCACATGAAGCGGGTCTCCTTTTTCAAGCATTGTGCGTTCATGCTCTACCAGCACCAGTCGATGACCGGCGAATGAGGCAGAAATATGTGTCTGATCCCCCAGCCACTGATTCGCGATTACCGTCGCCTTCGCACCAGATTTTGTACGTTTGACTGCATAGGGCCTGATACCGAGGACGACCTTATTGACAGCAGTGAATTGCGGCAGCACCTTCGATGAAAAATCACTTTTGGCATACGCCAGCACAACCTGCTCTGTGGTTGTGTCCATCGGTGATGCACTAACTGTAAAGCGAATAGAGTCTTCACTGCTGTCTACTTCGGCCTCGAACACGTTCATGGGCGGTTCACCGATAAACGTGCCCGAAAAAAGATTTGCAGGTCGCTCTTTTATCCACGAGGCGGTATCGTATTGCTGCAATTCACCGCTTTCCATCACCGCAATACGATCAGCCAGCGCGTTCGCTTCGGTTTGATCGTGGGTGACCAGAATGGCCGTCAGACCACGCTCTTTAATAAACCGTTTGATCCGGCCACGCAGCACTGCCCTTAACTGGGGTTCCAGCTGACCCATTGGCTCATCCAGCAGATGAAGGTCAGCGTCTCTGATCAGCGCGCGTGCAAGGCTGGCTCTCTGCTGCTGGCCGCCGGAAATCGACACCGGATAGCGCTCGAGAATATCCTCGATTTCCAACATTTCTGCGACTTCGGATACCCTCATGGCAATTTGCGCCCTGCCAAGGCGTGAAGACTTCAGCGCGAAAGCGATGTTGTCGTGCACAGTCAGCGGCGGGTATAGCGAATAGCCCTCAAACGCCATCGCTACATTGCGTTTAACCGGTGGAAGCTGGTGAATAGCTCTGTCGCTGATTTCAATCGTGCCCTGACTGACCTCTTCAAACCCGGCAATCATTCGCAGTGTCGAGGTTTTACCACAGCCCGATGAGCCGAGTAAGGCGACGATTTCTCCGCTGCCGACTTCCATACTCAAAGCTTTAACGGCATGCACCCCGGTGTTTTTGTTACCGTAATATTTATCAACACCGCTGAGCCTGAGCTGTGTATGAGTCACGCTACAGTCTCCACGGTATTTGCAGTGTCGATAACAACCGCTTCAGCTTGTTCGATTATCGGGGTAATTCGCTCGCCGGTAGATTTATCGAACAAATGCAATGCGTTTGGTTCCACCGTAACAAACACCTGCCCGGTGTCCGGGCTGGCAATGCCCGAAGGTTGTGACAGTAAAAGTTCACGTCCACCCGACGTACGCATCAGCGCGACAGTCTTCTCGTTGAGTGGAGTGATCGCCTCAATCGTTGCCGGAAAAGCGGCCGGTGTAACGGCGCCGGCAAACCGCATTGACTCGGGCCGGATACCCAGCACACACTCCCGACCTTCAGTGTGTTGCAGATTCGACGGCAGCCTGAGCGTGGTTTCAGAAAGTCTGACATATGCCCCCCGACTATCGCATTGCGGTGTTACGTCTAACAGATTAATCACCGGGTCACCGAACTGGCGGGCAATGTTCATAGTGGCCGGCGTGAGATAGATTTCTTCCGGGCTGCCGCTTTGTACAATTTTCCCGCTTTCCAGAATTACAATTTGACTGCCGAGCGCCATTGCTTCCTTGTAGTCCTGAGTCACATACACAACAGTGGTTCCCTGCTCCGCCAGCAGCGCTGGTAACTCAATTCGCATTTCAAAGCGAAGTTTCGCATCAACGTTACGCAAAGGATCATCAAGTAGTAAAAGTGATGGCTTACCCACCAGCGCCCGCGCCAGTGCAGTACGTTGTTTCTGGCCGTTGGACAATGCTCGGGGCGCATGATCGAGCACCTGATCAATTTTCAGTAACCGGGCAATTCCTTTCACCGCAGCATCAAGTCTGCTCGCAACAGGTTCGCGTACTTCTATAGCACTGGCAATGTTCTGATACGCACTCATATGAGGGAAAAGTGCAAAGTTCTGGAACGCCATGCCCACGCCGCGTTGTTCCGGCGCTACGCCGTCCATATCAACTCCGTTAATAACCACACTGCCCTGATCCGGGTCTATCACCCCTGCGATCAGACGTAACAATACTGTTTTGCCCGCTCCCGACGGTCCGAACAACACCAGTGTCGACCCTTTATCTACGCTGATATTGATATCATTGAGTACAGTGTCCCCCTTATAACGCTTTACAATACCGGTCAGTTCGAGGCCGCTCATCCCTTTACCGCCCCCAGAGATAAACCTTCCACCAGGTACTTTTGCGCGTAAATGGCAAGCAGCAAAGTCGGTGTGATAGAGAGGACAATGGCCGCCGCGATCTGTCCGTACTGAATGCCTGAGGCGGTGACAAATGCCAGCGCACCTACGGTGACCGGTTGCTTTTCAGCGCTCGCCAGTACCAGCGCAAAAATAAAATTATTCCATGCGAAGATAAATGCCAGCAGTCCGGCTGCGGCAATACCGGGACCTGCGAGCGGCACTGCTATTTTACGAAAAGTCGAAAACCAGGAGTGCCCGCCGATGCGGTAGGCATATTCAACATCTTCTGAGATATCTTCAAAATACCCGCGCACGATCCATAGGATAAGCGGCAAACAAATCAGCTGGTAGACCCAGATAAGGCCGAAGTAAGTATCACTGAGTCCAAGTTTCTGGAAATAAATGGTCAATGGCAGAAGCACCAGTAACGGCGGCGCAAAAC
>JAHDHK010000218.1 GCA_020631335.1 Chromatiales bacterium | reverse complement strand
ATCCAACAGTCCCGGCAACGTTGAGTACGGTACGTCCGGCGTTGCAGTGCCCGGCTATGATGTCAAATGTGTGGATGAGCACGGACAACAGATTTCTCCCGGTGAAGTTGGTGAGCTGTTGGTGAAAGGAGAATCTTCAGCTGAGGGTTACTGGAATCAGAGAGAAAAGACCCGTCAAACATTCGAGGGAGAATGGACCCGCACCGGCGACAAATATGAAATAAACAGTCAGGGGCGTTATATCTATTGTGGCCGCACTGACGACATGTTTAAAGTGTCCGGTATCTGGGTCAGTCCATTTGAAGTTGAACAGGCACTAATATCACATGAGTCAGTACTGGAAGCTGCGGTAGTGTCCGCACAGGACGCACAGGGGCTGGAAAAACCCAAAGCGTTTATCGTGCTGCAGCAAGGGGTAAGTGCTGATGGTCTGGAAGCAACGCTGAAAGAACATGTAAAGAATAAAATTGGTAAATGGAAGTATCCGCGCTGGATTGAAATAGTGGCGGATCTGCCGAAAACAGCCACCGGCAAAATTCAGCGTTTTAAACTGCGTGACACTGTATGAGTCATCCGCAATGGCAGCCTCGCGGTACGATAGAAGCGGGTGGTGCGCAGCTGGAGTATCAGTGCTTCGGTCCGCGCCCTGATCAGGCATTGACATTGGTTTTGCTGCATGAAGGACTGGGCTGCATAGAACTTTGGCGTAACATACCTCTGCTACTGGCTCAACAAACCGGTTGTGGTGTGCTGGTCTATTCCCGCGCAGGTTATGGTCAGTCCGGCAGTGCAACTCTGCCCCGGCCGACAAACTATATGCACATAGAAGCAACTGAAGTCCTGCCGGAGGTTCTGGAAAAATTTGCGATAAATAAGTGTGTACTTATCGGTCACTCCGATGGCGCCACCATAGCTGCGATCCATGCCGGTAGTCAGAACGATTTCAAAGCGCGTGGCCTGATACTCATCGCACCTCACTTTTTTGCAGAAGACATTTCTATTGCTGCCATTACTCAGGCAAAAGTTGAATATGAATCCGGTGAACTAAAAGAAAAATTATCGCGTTATCATCAAAACCCTGATTGCGCTTTTTACGGTTGGAATTGTGTTTGGCTTTCAGACGCATTTAAACACTGGAACGTTAGTGAAGTGATTGATTACCTGCGGGTACCCGTGCTGGGTATTCAGGGTGGGGCGGACGAATACGGCACTCTTAGGCAGCTTGATGAAATTGAACATCGCTGTTACGCACCATTTGAAAAGCTGATTATTGAACACAGCGGTCATTCGCCGCATCTGCAATATGGAGATCAAACTCTGCCGGTCATGGTGCAGTTCATTAACCGGCTGGCGGCGATGGAAGTTGACATTTGACCGGCGGAACCGGTGGTAGTTTGCCCCACCATTCAACTGCAGCGTTAGCAGATGGCCGCTGGCGCCCGTCTCATGCGTATATACCGGGTCAGAATGTCCGCCACGAAGAAGGACTTTTTGATGTCCTGACCTCTATGGTTCAGGGGTGTGCTGTGGATGACCTGCCGTTAACCCTGACCTGGCGCTATGCCAGCGCATTCTTCGATGACGGGTTCTACTGGGAAGCGCATGAGTTGCTGGAAGCTATCTGGATGGTCTGTCCACCTAATTCTGCAGAAAAACTCTATGTACAGGCCAGAATTCAGCGTGCCAATGCGGCACTGAAATCCAGAATGGGCCTGGCCAGGGCGGTCGCGCGGCTCAATACCGCCGCCCGGGAGCTGGAGGCAGAAGCCGCTCGCCGGTCGCCGGATACCCTGTTTGGCGGAATGGTCAGCCACTAACATCTAATATATGCAATATAATGCAATATTATTTGATTGTCTTGCATTATTATGCTCATTAATGCTTTACGCTAGCCGATATTCGCACTATAGTGCATTCATACTAATAGTCAGCGAAAATGCTAATGATCGACTTTCAAACAGATCCTGACCAGTACAGGCACTGGCGAGTGGAATATCAGGATGCTGTCGCATGGCTGACCATGGATGTCGATGAAGACGGAGGTCTGTTCGACGGTTACAAGCTCAAACTGAATTCCTACGATCTGGGGGTGGATATCGAGCTTGCCGATATTGTGCAGCGTATGCGTTTTGAGCACCCGGAAGTCGCTGTCGTGGTGATGCAGTCAGGCAAGGACAGGGTGTTTTGTGCCGGCGCCAACATACGTATGCTCGGCGGTGCATCGCACAGCCATAAAGTTAACTTCTGCAAGTTCACCAACGAAACACGAAACACCTACGAAGCCGCAGAGGCAGACTCACAGCAAAAATATATTGCCGCCATAAAAGGGTCCTGCGCCGGTGGTGGTTATGAGCTGGCACTGGCCTGCAACTACCTGATACTCACCAATGACAGTTCCTCAGCCGTCGCCTTGCCGGAGGTTCCTTTGCTTGCAGTATTACCGGGAACCGGTGGCCTGACACGTGTGACAGACAAACGCAATGTGCGTCGCGATCGTGCAGACATTTTCTGCTCACTGGAAGAAGGCGTCAGAGGAGATCGCGCGAAACAATGGAAGCTGGTTGACGAAGTTGTGCCCAATGCAAAATTTGACCAGGTGGTTGCAGCACGTGCGGCCGGGTTTGCGGGTGAAATAGACAAACCTGCAGGCCTCAGTGGCATTGCGCTGCAACCCCTGCAGCGCGAGTTCCAATCAGACGGTTCAATCAACTATTCCTCGCTTGAAGTTGCAGTGAATCGCGAAGAAGGCACAGCCACAGTCACTTTGCACGGCCCGGCTGAAGACTGTCCCGAAAGCCTTGATGCATTGATTGCTCTGGGTGATCAAATGTACTTTCTCAGACTTGCCAGAGAGCTTGACGATGCCATCCTGCACTTGCGTGCAAACGAGGCTGATGTTGGATTATTGATTTTCAAAACCAGCGGTGATCTTACCCGCCTGCTGGCGCATGAGGCGCAACTGTTCGCGAATGACGGACACTGGCTGGTGAATGAAGTTTTGATGTACTGGAAGCGGTTGTTAAAACGCATCGATGTGACATCACGTTCGATGGTTGCGATTGTTGAGCACGGTTCCTGTTTTGGTGGTCTGCTGGCGGAGCTGCTGTTTGCTGTTGATCGCAGCTATATGATGGATGGTGAATTCGATGACGATGATCGCACTGAAGCGACAATCACTTTAACCCCTGCCAATTTCGGCATAACCCCGATGGGTAACGGATTAACCCGGCTACAGACTCGTTTTATCGGTGATGATCAGGCCGTTGAAGCGGCCGGGCAGGCGGTGCACGAAAAACTCAACGCAGAATCTGCAGATGCACTCGGACTCATAACATTCGCACTTGACGATATAGACTGGGAAGACGAAATCCGGATGTTTGTTGAAGAGCGTGCATCGTTCAGTCCGGATGCGATGACAGGCATGGAAGCGAATCTGCGTTTCGCCGGTCCGGAAACGATGGAAACACGTATTTTCGGCAGGCTCACCGCGTGGCAGAACTGGATATTCAACCGTCCGAATGCTGTTGGAGAAAACGGTGCGCTGCTACGGTACGGTACTGGTAAGCGTGGAGAGTTTAGCAAGGAGAGGGTCTGATCGGGGCGTTGTTGCATATGTGTTCAATGGTGGATGCGCTTAGGCTTATCCCCCCTACGGTGGTGGCAAGAAGCACGGGTTGAATAACAGATAGGGTGGATAAGCGCCAAGCGCATCCACCGTTTACGACGGCAACAGCAAGAAAGCAGGTGTTGAATAAAGAGTAGGGTGAATAAGCGCCAGGCGCATCCACCATGTACAACGATAACAGCAAAAAGGCAGGCATTGAATAACGTGTAGGGTGAATAAGCGCCAGGCGCATCCACCGTGTCCAACTAAAGCTATTCAAAGAATTCAATACAGGAGAAAGTAATGCAATCCAATTTAAGCGTTAACTACGATACATTAATACCGAACAACGTCGGTTTAAGCGACGACAGAAAAGTGCTGAAAGCACTGGAGAAGTGGCACCCCGGATACATAAACTGGTGGAATGAACTCATTCCAAAAAACTTTCAGGAATCGATGGTTTATCTGCGCACAGCAGTTGGCGTTGAGGCCAAAGGGTGGGCAAAATTCGACTATGTGAAAATGCCGGACTACCGCTGGGGGGTATTACTGGCGCCTGAGAAAGATGAGCGTACTATTCCTTGTGGCGAGCATGCCGGTGAAAAGGCATGGCAGGAAGTGCCCGGAGAGTATCGCAATTTATTAAAGCGTTTGATTGTTATACAGGGTGATACCGAACCAGGCTCCGTCGAGCAGCAGCGTTTTCTGGGTCTGACGGCACCATCATTATACGATATGCGCAATTTGTTTCAGGTGAATGTGGAAGAGGGCAGGCACCTGTGGGCAATGGTCTATCTGCTGTTTAAATACTTCGGTAAAGATGGTCGTGAAGAAGCAGATGATTTGCTGCGACGTTCGTCGGGTTCTGAAGATGCACCTCGTATGCTGGGTGCGTTTAACGAAGAAACGCCTGACTGGCTGTCTTTCTTCATGTTTACCTACTTTACTGATCGTGACGGAAAAATGCAGCTCGAATCACTGGCGCAGTCAGGGTTTGATCCGCTGTCGCGTACCTGCCGCTTCATGCTGACAGAAGAAGCACACCATATGTTTGTAGGGGAAACAGGCGTAGGAAGAACGATCGAGGCCACTCTGACTGCAATGAGTAAAGCCGGTATCACCGATCCGTACGACATTGAAAACATCAGAGATATTGGCGTAATAGATTTGCCAACTATTCAAAAGAAGTTAAACCTGCATTACTCGTTGTCGCTCGACCTGTTCGGTCAGGAAGTCTCAACCAACGCAGCCAACGCATTTAATGCCGGTATCAAAGGTCGGTATATGGAGCACCGTATCGATGATGACCATCAACTCGGTGGTGATACCTACAAAGTACGTAACGTTGTAGACGGTAAAATTGTTGAAGAAGAAGTACCAGCGCTTACTGCCATTAACATGCGCCTGAGGGACGACTACGTAAAAGACGCATCCGGTGGTGTCGGTCGCTGGAATAAGGCAATTGCCAAAGCGAATGTTGAATTCGAACTCAAATTGCCGCACGAGGCGTTTCATCGGCAGATCGGTGTTTTTTCTGCAATAAAGGCTGACCCGACGGGTAACATTATAGATGAAGCACAATGGCAGGAGGCGCACGAAAACTGGCTTCCCACCAAAGCGGATGGGGATTTCATTCAATCACTCATGAAGCCCTGCTATGAGCCGGGGCAGTATGCAAGCTGGATAGCGCCGCCTAAAGTGGGTATTAACAATATGCCCGGTGATTTCGAATACGTTCAGTTGCATATGGCATGAGTGCGCCGTTAAAGCAGCATCTGATCGATCCGGAAATCTGTATACGCTGCTATACCTGTGAAAACACGTGTCCTGTTGAAGCCATTGAACATGACGACAACAATGTGGTCGTCGATGCCGACAAGTGTAACTATTGTATGGATTGCATTCCGGTTTGCCCGACCGGTTCCATTGACAACTGGCGGGTAGTGACGCAGCCCTATTCACTGGAACAGCAGTTTGAGTTTGATGAGCTGCCTGAGCAGGAAGATATTGTCGCCGACAACGCTGATACCAGCGTTGAAGCACTTGATGATGTGGTGGCACAACTGCTGTCAGAAGCACATGCGGGCTCCGGTGGCAAAAGCGTAGCACCCGAAACCGCGGCAAAACCAACCGTCAATCTGTACAACCTTGCAAAACCTGCCGTCGCTACGGTACAGGGTAACTACCGTCTGACCGAAGACCCTGATCATGACGTCAGGCATATTATTCTTGATCTGGGTGAGTTGCCGTTTCCGGTTATTGAAGGACAATCGGTCGGCGTGATAGCACCGGGAACCGATGACAAAGGCAATCCGCATCTGCCCCGCCTTTACTCGATTGCCTCACCGAGAGACGGTGAGCGCGCTAACTTTAATAACATAGCGTTAACGGTTAAGCGTGATAAGCCGGGTGTATGTTCGAATTATCTGTGTGACCTTAACAAGGGCGATAAAGTAAACCTGACCGGCCCTTTTGGCGCAACCTTCCTGATGCCCCAGGATCCAACCGCACGGTTACTGATGATTTGTACCGGTACCGGTTCGGCGCCAATGCGGGCGTTTACCATGCGTCGTCAGCGAGTGTACGGCGATGACAGTGGTGGTATGACGCTTTTCTTCGGGGCGCGTTCCGAGCAGGCGCTACCGTACTTCGGGCCATTGAAAAAAGTGCCTGCATCGCTGCTGCAATCACACCTGGTGTATTCCCGCAGTGGCGCTAAAGAGTATGTGCAGGATCGCCTGCTTTCGGAACGCGAATCTGTGGGCTCGCTGCTGCAGGACGCTCACACATATATTTATATCTGCGGGCTAAAAGCGATGGAATCGGGGATAGAAGCGGCTTTGACAGAAATTGCCGCGGAATCAGGTGTGGAGTGGCCACAACTGAGAGATCAAATGCGCGAGCAGGGTCGCTTTCATGTGGAAACTTATTAATGACTGATCTGCAGCGTACCCGCGCTGCGCCGGCTGAGCCGTCAGACCTGCTTGCACGCGTAGGCTCGCGAGTGCGCCATCTGCGCAAACAGCAAAGTGTCTCACGACGCGAGTTGTCAGAGCGGTCCGGGGTATCTCCTCGTTATCTGGCGCAGCTTGAAAGCGGCGAGGGCAACATTTCCATCGGCTTGCTGGCAAAGGTTGCTGCAGCACTTCAGTGTGCACCGACTGTGCTGCTGGATGATCAGGCCACTGATGGCACGGCTGAGTTGGCGCAGGGGGGCACTCTTGCGCGATTGATGCATGAAGCTATGACCGGTAACGAGCAGTTGCAACAGGTAGTCCACCTGCTGTGTCGGGCTGATGTGGCAACGCTTACACAAGTACAAAACATACTTCGAAACAGTGACGGCAACAGGCAGCGGCGCATCTGTCTGATCGGTTTGCGTGGCGCAGGTAAATCTACCCTCGGCAGGCATGCCGGCGGAAAACTGGGTATCCCGTTTATCGAATTGAATGAGCAGATCGCACAGCTTGCGGGTATGCCAGTAGATGAAATTATTGCGCTTTACGGGCCGGAGGGTTATCGCGAACTTGAATCCCGGGCCCTCGCTGAGGCAGTCTCCAGCCATAGCCGGGTTATTCTGGCCGCAGCCGGTGGTGTGGTCTCGAACAAAGATACCTATCGTCAGCTGCTCAATGATTTCCACACGGTATGGCTCAGGGCCTCTCCGGCAGAACACATGCAGAGAGTGCTTGCGCAGGGTGATACCCGGCCGATGGCGGGTAACCCTGCGGCGATGGAACAGCTCAAAACCCTGCTGTCAGAGCGAGAGGTATCCTACGCCAAGGCGGAGCATTGCCTCGACACCGAAGGCCAGGCCTTGACGGACAGCCTGAATGAGCTGCTGGCTATTATTGAACCGCTTGTAAAAGACACATCATGAAACAATGCCAGCGGCGGCTGCCGGCGTAGAAACGGGCGTCTGCCGAATACTCCACAGCATCCGGCCAATGCCAACTGATCTGATACGAAAGGCATAGTTAAGACGAGGTTTCCCACGGTTGAATCAGCCAATAGACTTCTGGTGTTATTGTTTGCCGCTACACAGTATTATTAAGCGCTGAATCAGTACCATCCCCACGGATGCAACCGCTGTTGAATTTCCTGTGTAAACAGAACGTTGAGCTTTCTCCACAACACCGTTTATCCAACATGGTCCGCATTTTAAACTCACTCAGGCACGTTACCTCTTGAACCCAGGCTGGACAGACCGGTTGTTGAAATGGGGCGCTATCGCGGCGGCAGCCATCTGCCTGCTGCCAATGATCGGCGTGGTCATAGCCGCCGTAATGGGCACCACAGACACGCTGCAGCATCTTGCACAGACTGTACTCTATCGATACACGGCGACCACACTTGGTCTGATTGCTATTGTGGTTGTTGGCACTTCGATCATCGGTACCGGTGCTGCCTGGCTAGTCACGATGACCCGGTTTCCGGGGCGAGGGGTGTTGGAAATTATGCTGGCGCTGCCGTTTGCGTTTCCGGCGTATGTGATGGGCTATGCCTATACTGACTTTCTCGATCATCCGGGGGCGGTGCAAACCCTGTTAAGGTCAATCACCGGCTGGGGGCCGAGGGATTACTGGTTTCCTGAAATCCGCAGTATCGGTGGCGCCGGTGCCATGTTTGTATTTGTGTTGTATCCCTATGTGTACCTGCTGGCTCGCTCTGCATTTCTGCGCGAGTCCGCCACGGCAAATCTGGCCGCCCGCAGTCTTGGCCGCAGTGCCGCCGGTGCATTCTGGCGGGTGTCGCTACCCATTGCCCGTCCAGCGATAGCGGGCGGTGTATTGCTTGCTGTCATGGAAACTATTGCCGACTTCGGCACAGTGAGCTACTTCGGTATTCAAACCTTTGCCACCGGCATCTACACCAGTTGGTTTTCATTTGCAGACAGAGGTGGTGCGGCACAATTAGCGTTCTGTCTGCTGCTTTTTGCGCTGTTTCTGGCCATGCTGGAGCAACGTCAAAGAGGCGCTGCCCGCAACCACGGAGCCGGTCAGAAAGACAGACGCCCGAAACAGGTTCAGCTGAACGGCTGGCGTGCGACAGGGGCTTTTGTTTTTTGTGCTGTGCCGGTGTTCTTCGGATTTATACTGCCGATTATTCTGCTGGTTACCATGAGCCTTGACTCAGAACAAAATCTGTTCAGCGAACGCTATCTGCGATTTATAAAAAACTCGGTAATACTGGCGGCGACAGCGGCTATTGCCACCGTATTGATGGCCATTATTCTGGCAAGTTTTAAGCGGTTTTTTCCGGGTAAGTTATCCCGCAGTTCAGCCAATATTGCACGTATCGGCTATGCAGTGCCTGGAGGTGTGATTGCCGTCGGCTTGCTGGTGCCTTTTGCTGCATTGGATAACGGCATCGATGCGCTGGCCGAAAAGTACTTCAATGTATCAACCGGGCTCATTTTTACCGGCACCATCACCGTGCTGGTCTTTGCTTACATGGTGCGCTTTATGTCTGCGGCGTTAAACACCTACGATAGCGGTCTGGCCACATTGAACAATAACCTTGAATACGTATCGCGCTCCTTAGGGAGTAACTCTGCGGGGATACTCTATCGGGTTCACCTGCCGGTATTAAAGACCAGTGTATTTACCGCATTGCTGATCGTGTTTGTCGATGTCATGAAAGAACTGCCGGCTACGTTGATCATGCGACCATTCAACTTTGACACATTAGCCGTACAGGCCCATCGGCTGGCCTCTGATGAAAGATTAGCCGGTGCGGCAGTGCCGTCTCTGGTGATCGTGCTAATCGGCTTGCTGCCGGTGATTCTGCTATGCAGGCGGTTGGCCAGAACACATTAGGTGCTTATGTGGCGAAGCCTGGCGGCAGTGAATTCAACTTAAGTGCATGAATGCATTTTGAGCCGCATCTGTGTCTATCATAGGGCAAGTGCGATTTCAGCATAATGGGCTGTTGTAAGTGTCACTGCGAGTGAAGCATTTGATTTCCACCCGGATGCCCGGGCTTGTTTCCAGGGATTAAAGGAAAAAAAGGCCGGTAAACCCACTGCTGTCCCATAGTTGGCAGTAAAAGCAAAGCCTGAATCCGAGCTGTTA
>JAHDHK010000217.1 GCA_020631335.1 Chromatiales bacterium | reverse complement strand
GGTGCTCGTGCTTTTCGCATTGTTCTACATGCTGCCGCTTTATGTGATGCTGGTGAATTCAGTAAAACCACTGGATGAGATCACCGGTGGCGGCATGATGAATCTGCCACAGGTGTTCACACTTGAACCGTGGGCCAAGGCCTGGTCTTCGGCACAAATCGGCGTGCAGCCAACCGGACTGTCTCCGTACTTCTGGAATTCGATCAAGATGGTGGTCCCTGCTGTAGCAGTGTCAACCCTGCTGGGTGCACTGAACGGTTACGTACTGACCAAGTGGCGCTTCAGGTACGATACTATTTTTTTCGGGCTGATGTTGTTTGCCTGTTTTATTCCGTTTCAAATCGTATTGATCCCGATGGCAAGGATGCTGGGGCTGATGGGGCTGGCGGGCACCACCTGGGGGCTGGCGCTGGTGCATGTGGTGTACGGGATTGGATTCACCACGTTGTACTTTAGAAACTACTATGCTGTTTTTCCGACTGAACTCGTGCGTGCAGCACAAATAGATGGTGCCGGATTCTTTCAGATTTTCTGGCGCATTCTGCTGCCGTCCTCCGGGCCGATCGCAGTGGTATCGATCATCTGGCAGTTTACGAATATCTGGAATGACTTTCTGTTTGGCGCCTCCTTCGCAGATGCCAACAGCCAGCCGATGACCGTTGCTTTGAATAACCTGGTGCAGGCTTCGCACGGTGTTAAAGAATACAACGTGCATTTTGCCGGTGCGATACTGGCCGCACTGCCCACATTACTCGTCTACATTGTCGCCGGCCGTTACTTTGTTCGCGGTCTCATGGCCGGCTCGGTTAAAGGATAAAGCTATGGGCTTTCTCGATATAGATAACGCGACCAAATCCTATGGCGCGCTCGAAGTTCTACACCATGTCGATATTTCTGTGGAAGAGGGCGAGTTTCTGGTGCTGGTCGGTCCATCGGGGTGCGGCAAATCGACATTGCTGAATATGATTGCCGGTCTTGAGGAGATCAGCAGCGGTGAGATTCGTATCAAAAATGGTGTGATGAACGGCGTTCATCCGTCAAAGCGTAATATCGCCATGGTTTTCCAGTCTTACGCACTGTATCCGAACATGACAGTCGGGCAGAACATTACTTTTGGACTGGAAATGCACGGCACGCCCAAGGCCGAACGCGAGAAAGCGATGCGTGAGGTTGCCACGTTATTGCAAATCGAACCACTGCTTAAACGTAAGCCCGGTGCATTATCGGGCGGGCAGCGGCAGCGAGTGGCGATGGGCAGAGCACTGGTGCGCAATCCTGATGTGTTTCTTTTTGATGAACCTTTATCCAACCTCGATGCCAAGCTGCGTGTTGATATGCGTACTGAAATTAAAAAGCTACATCAGAAACTCGGTACCACCATTGTGTATGTCACGCATGATCAGATAGAGGCGATGACGCTGTCGACGCGTATAGCGGTAATGAATGGTGGTTATGTGCAACAAGTGGGCGCACCGCAGGAAATCTACGACATGCCGACCAATATATTCGTTGCAACATTTATGGGATCGCCTGCGATGAATGTGGTGCCTGCCACAGTTAAAGTGGAAAATGGCAGAGCATACGCGCTGGTCTCACTGCATGACGACTCGCTGGTGAGCCTGCCGTTCAGTCAGGACAATCTTGTCGCCTGGGACGGCCGGGATATACTGCTGGGTATTCGCCCTGAGACTATTACCGATGAAGACGCCGCTGATCGCAAGTCGTCCAACATTGCACCCCTCAGGAATCGGGTAGTCGTTATTGAACCTGCCGGGTCTGATACGTTTGCCACGATGACGCTGGGAGGAAAAGATGTTATCGCACGTATGCGCTCAGACGCCGATGTCAAACCAGGTGCCGATTTTAATTTTGCGGTCAATATGGAAAAGGCCGTGGCGTTTGATCCCGAATCAGAACAACGCATCGCACCTTGATGAAGCCTGACATTATCATCATCGGTTCCGGCATGGGGGGTGCGACAGTGGCGGCATCACTTGCGCCGAGCGGTAAGCAGATTCTTATTCTCGAACGCGGACTGCGGCTCAGTCCTTCTTCCAGCGACCGTTGTGCGAAAGCTATTTTTACGGACGGCGTTTATCGCCCTGATGAAACCTGGCTTGATGGACAGGGCCGGTCGTTTAACCCGGGCAATTATTATAACGTCGGCGGTAACTCCAAGTTTTACGGTGCGGTGCTTATTCGATATCGCGCTGAAGATTTCAAGCCGTTACGGCATTCGGGGGGAAGCACACCCGGGTGGCCGATCAGCTATGAAGATCTCGAGCCTGATTATCAGGCCGCCGAAAATTTGTATCAGGTGCGGGGTGAGCTGAATGACGACCCGACCGAACCTGTGCACTCCGGTGTTTATCCGCATCCGCCAGTGGCAGATGAAGAAGACATTGCCGAGCTGCGTATTCGTTTGCGACGGACAGGCCTGACTCCTTCAAGTCTGCCACTAGGTGTGGACATAAACACCTGGCTGGCTGGTGGACGCACTACATGGGATGCTTATCCCGACACCCGTGGCGGTAAGATGGACGCTGAGACTTGCGCACTGGCATCGGCACTTGCCCATGAAAACGTCACGCTGAAAACCGATTGTCTGGTCACCCGGCTGCATTGCGATGAAACAGGACGGGTGACTGACCTCGAGTACAACACGGGTGGTCAGCTGCAACAGATGAGCGCACCGGTGATAGTACTGGCTGCCGGTGCAGTACAAAGTGCTGCTCTGTTGCTCACCTCCAAAAATGACCACTTTCCGAATGGATTAGCTAACCGTTCTGATCAGGTTGGCCGCAATTTTATGAATCACAATTGTTCCGCGGTGCTGGCGGTGCATCCCCTGCGTCGAAATCGTGCTATCTACCAAAAGACGATTATGCTTAACGATTTTTATCTGGCACGCGATGATCTGCCTCCGCTGGGCAATGTACAAATGCTCGGTAAGATCACTGGCGAAATTCTCTCGGCGAGCAGTCCTCTGCCGCGGTGGCTGGCCGGGTGGATTGCTGCGAGAAGTTTTGATTTCTATGCCATGTCGGAAGATCTGCCCAATCCCCACAGCAGAGTCACAGTGAATCAGGGGCGGATTACACTCGACTGGCAGCGTTCTAACTGGGATGCTCATGTGCGGCTAGTCGATCAGCTGAAAAAAGCACTGAAACGTGCGGGCTTTCCGATTGTCCTGTCGAAGCCGTTTGACAGACGCACGCCATCCCATCAGTGTGGTACCGCACGTATGGGGCACGATCCACAGTACAGTGTGGTTGACAGCTATTGTCGCAGCCACGATCACAACAACCTTTTTATTGTCGATGCTTCTGTATTGCCCACATCTGCAGCGGTAAACCCGGCCTTAACCATCGCCGCGCTGGCACTCAGAACAGGACGATATATACGTGAGAGGCAGTGGTCGCAATGAACTGCCTGATATCAGCAGTGATAAGCTCATCGAGGCGCTGACATGAGTACTGAAGGCTACGATTTTATTGTTATCGGTGGTGGCTCTGCCGGATCGGTCATTGCATCCCGGCTGTCTGAGAATCCTGATGTGCGGGTGCTGTTACTCGAGGCGGGCGGCAGTGACCGGCACCCGCTTTTCCATTTGCCTGCGGGCTTTGCGAAGATGACCAAGGGCATCGGTTCGTGGGGCTGGACTACCACAGCGCAGTCATCAATGCAGGGTCGTGTGTTTAACTACACACAGGCTAAAGTCATCGGTGGCGGCTCAGCGATCAATGCGCAAATCTATACTCGCGGTGCGGCGCAGGATTACGATGGATGGCGACAGAAAGGCTGCGAGGGCTGGAGCTACGACGATGTATTGCCGTACTTTAAAAAGTCCGAAGATAACGACAGCTACGATGGCAAATATCACAGCAAGGGTGGTTTACTCGGGGTATCAAAGCCCGCGGCCCCGTTGCCTATCTGTGATGCGTTTATTGAGGCGGCAGGTCAGGCAGGGATACCCGTGGCCACTGATGTCAATGCCGATACTCAGGAGGGGGCGGGTTATTATCAGCTCACGCAGCGCAATGCGCGACGTTCCTCGGCGGCAATGGCTTTTCTGTCACCGGCCAGGGCGCGATCCAACCTGAAGATACAACTGCGTGCGCAGGTCAGACGCATCGTGGTTGAGCATGGTCGGGCAACCGGTGTCGAAATGATGGACGGTTCCACAATCGTCGCTGATCGTGAAGTGATTTTGTCTTCGGGTGCAATCGGATCTCCGCGCCTGCTGCAACTCTCGGGTATCGGTCCCGCCGATGACTTACAACGGCTTGGTATTGAGGTGGTGTTTGATCAGCCGGGGGTGGGCGCTAATCTGCAGGATCATCTTGATCTCTATGCTATCTGTGAAGTCACCGGCCCGCATACCTATGACCGTTTTGCCAAACCACACCTGTCTCTGCTTGCCGGTCTGCAGTATCTGTTTACCCGCAAAGGGCCGGTAGCATCGAGTCTGTTCGAAACCGGCGGCTTCTGGTATGCGGATAAAGATGCCCGTTCACCGGATATTCAAATGCATCTCGGACTTGGTACCGGTATTGAAGCCGGGGTGGAAGCCATGCCCAATGGCGGGGTAACCCTGAATGCCTGCCACCTGCAGCCGCGCTCTCGTGGTACTGTCAGACTGCAAAGCAAAAACCCCGAAGACATGCCGTTGATTGATCCGAACTATTTGTCCGATCCCTATGATCGTGAAATGTCCATAACAGGGCTTAAGCTGGTGCAGGAGATTCTGGCGCAGGATGCACTGAAACCCTACATCATGGCGGAGCGGCTGCCGGGCCCTGCGGTAAAAACCGATCAGGACTACTTTAACTTCATTTGCGAACACTCAAAAACATCGCACCATTGTGCCGGTACCTGCCGGATGGGGATCGATGCTGAAGCTGTGCTCGACCCGCGGCTGCGGTTCAACGGTATAGAGGCACTCAGGGTAGCCGATGCTTCAATCATGCCGACAGTCAACTCGTCCAATACCAATGCGCCGACTATTATGATCGGCGAAAAAGCATCCGATATGATTAAACAGGATCAGGAACTACTGACATGATTCGTCACATAGTACTCACTAAATTTAAGCCCGAAGTGAAGGAGGAAACCATCCATGATATCTATGCGGGTCTTGCCGCACTGACAGACAAGTTACCCGGTGCACAGCACTTCACCGGCGGGCGCTCTGAAAGTCCCGAGCAAATTGAGCGGGGTTATATGCATGGATTCGTGATTGACTTCGACAGCTGGGAGTCACTTGGCCACTATGCAGAGCATGCCGAACACAAGGCACTGGGTGCACAACTGGTCGCGAATGCTGTTGGCGGTATCGACGGCATTCTAGTACTTGATCTCGATGTTTAGGGTGCGGCCATTGTGATTGTTCTATTAAGTGCCGGGGGCTGATATGGGGCAGCGACCCACCATTTTGGATGTGGCAAAAAAGGCGGGTGTCTCCAAGTCAACCGTGAGCCTGGTTTTGCAGGGCAGTGATGCGGTTAAGGATGCCACTCGTGATGCGGTGCGACAGGCGATGGCTGAAATCGGTTACGTCTATAACCGCTCTGCAGCCACTCTGCGTTCTTCGTCGTCTGGGTTAATCGGTCTTGTGATCAATGATCTGCGAAATTCTTTTTTTACCGAGTTTGCCGCGCTTTTTCAGATGGAGCTGGCGCAGCACGGATTTGCCACCGTACTGGCAAACTCCGACGAGGACCCGGCTCTGCAGACGCAGATGATCTCCTCACTGGTTGAACACGGAGTCTCCGGCTTTGTTATCTCGCCCAGTTATGGTGCCGATCAGGCAACACTAGCGATACTGGAGGCCTCCGGTACACCCACCCTCCAGGTGTTTCGTGCACTTCAGTCGGACACGGTGACTTATCCGTTTATCGCCCCGGACTATTCACTGGGCGGGCAACTGGCAACAGAGCATCTGATGGAAGCCGGCAGCAGACGCATTGCGTTTCTGGGCGGACTGGAAGGACGCCCGGTGACCCGTGAGCGTATGAGCGGGTATTTGTCAGTGCTAAAAGAACATAACATGCAACCGGTCATCCTCACCGGTGAGGCGACTCGTGCTTTTGGTCGAACCATGGTTGCTACCATGCAGGCCGATCACCCTGAAGTAGACGGAGTGATTTGCTTCAATGATCAGGTAGCACTCGGTGTGTTGTCGGCGTGTAACGAGGCCAGAATAAATGTCGGCAGTGATCTTCGGGTTGTTGGCTTTGATGATATAGAAGATTGTCGCGATAGTTACCCCACGTTGTCTTCTGTCAGTTGTCACATCCCCGACTTCGCAAAACTTACAGCTGCCCGCATATTGGCCTGGGTAAAAGACGACGTGAAGCCGGTTGCGTCAGAACGTTCAGTGGTGCAGCTGATCACCCGGGCGTCCAGTGGAAAATAGTGATCTGTGTGTCGTTGTGTTTCCAGCCCCTGACATGTCCTGCATAACACCCGCTATAGAATTGTAACTGTGTCTCTTACTGTTTCTCAGGAAATACTCGATTCGCTGACCGAGGTGTCTATGCCGCGCCTCAAACCTCAACCGTCTGCAACCGATCAGCTGGTGGTCAGTGGTTATACCGTTCCGCTGTATCATTGCGGTGCGCTGGTGGTCGGTAGTGGTGCTGCAGGTTTGCGCAGTGCGGTTGAAATGAAGCGTCGTGGTGTCGATGTTTCGATCATCAGCCAAAGTGCATGGGGGGGCACCTCCGCCTGTTCAGGCAGTGATAAACAAACGCTGCATACTGCAAACACCAAGGATCAGGGAGATGACTTTCAGGAGATGGCCGGCTGCATCGGTGCAGGCGGTGCGATGGATGAAGACACCGCTTATATCGAGGCGGTTGGTTCGATCCGTGCGATGGCCTCATTGCAATATCTGGGTTTACCGCTGCCACAGGATCAGTCCGGTGGCACGCTGCGATACCAGACTGATCACGATGAGGTCGGTCGCGCCACCAGTTGTGGTCCGCGAACCTCGCGCCTGATGGTTAAGGTACTGGCGGAAGAGGCCATCCGGCTGGAAGTGCCCTTCTTCAATCAGACCACCGCCGTTAAGATTCTTACGCAGCAACAGGGAACGCAATCCCGTGTCGTGGGTTTGTTGGCGTTACAGGTAAGGTGCCGCACTCAGAAAAACCCCTATGGCCTGGTGTTATTTCAATGCCCGGCATTGGTACTGGCTGCAGGTGGTCCGGGAGAAATGTATCGCGACAGTGTTTTTCCGAACGGTTGCTTCGGCACATTGGGGCTGGCGCTTGAAGCCGGCATCGAG
The DNA here is from genome assembly GCA_020631335.1 of Chromatiales bacterium. Taxonomy (GTDB): domain Bacteria; phylum Pseudomonadota; class Gammaproteobacteria; order Granulosicoccales; family Granulosicoccaceae. Next base: position 2,428 of record JAHDHK010000217.1, on the reverse strand, counting down.
CTTGTCAACATTACCGAAAACCAGTTCGGTATAGGTACGCGCAGAGAAGGATTTCCATGGAATCTCTCCGGTACTTATGTGCAGGTAATTCCGCATATTTATTCTGTGGATGAACAGGGGGGCGAACATCATTTTCTGGCGGACTACTATCGCACCACACAGGAGATGGCATCGAATATTTTTCGCAAAGGGTATCAGTGGCCTTTTCATGCGACTCGCATGCTGGATTTCAAATCCAGTTTATTAGACCTTGCGGTGGTGCGCGAAAATCAAAAGGGTCGCCGGGTTTTTATGGACTTTAATCGCAACCCGCAGGCGATACCGGGTGATCTGCCGTTCAGTCTGCAGCGGCTGGACGACGATGTGTATCACTATCTCAGTAATGCCGGTGCCAGTCAGAAGCAACCGATAGACCGGTTGCGACACATGAATCCGCTGGCCATAGAATTGTATAAACGCTACAAGAAAGACATCACAGCCGCGCCGCTTGAGTTTGCAGTGAATCATCAGCACATGAACGGTGGCATTAATGTAGATACCTGGGGGAGAAGTAACCTGGCCGGTGTCTATGCGGTCGGAGAGGCCGCCGGTACCCACGGCGTGACACGGCCGGGTGGTGCAGCGCTCAATGCGGGGCAGGTATTCGGCACCCGCGTAGCCGAACATATAGCGGCCGACAAAGCGGCCCGACACTTCTCAACAAGTGCTGTCGAAGTACCGGCGGTGGCAGCTGTAGCTGCGCTGGAAACACTGTTGGACACATCGAGCCGTCATGGTGTCAACGATATCAGGCAGCAGGTTCAGGCACGCATGAGTGACCATGCCGGTATTCTATGCACGGCCTCGTCGGTTGCTTCGGCCCGTCGTGATGCAGAACTGCTTAATCAATCTATCCGCAGGCATGGCATTGCCTACCGACGTCATAGCGAAGCTGCACGCGTGTTGCAGTGGCAGCAAATGGCACTGGCGTCAGAGGCTGTGCTGGCGGCGCTGGATTATTTTATAGCGAACAATGGTGGCAGCCGTGGAGCCAGGGCAATCTGCGATCCACAGGGCGACGCACAGCCCGATTCTGCGCTAGGACCGATGCCCGAGCTGCGCTTTCGATCCGAACGCGTTGAAGACAAGCAGGAACAGCTTGTTGTGAAACTGGATAACGAAGAATTCCATATCCGCCCGCAGTCGATCAGACGCTTTGACAGAGACGCAAAAACCTTTTTCGAACGCGACTGGCCAGCCTGGCTGACCGGCGCAATTTATGATCTTAATCACTAAGCTTCAGCAACCCTCGTCGGTGCATGGCCGCCGAAAACCCATTTGCAGTGCCGCAACTTAATACACCCCGTTTAGTGCTCAGGTATGGGCAGAAGCACAGCTGATGACTTTAAATTGTATACAAATTGTATATAATTTGCTGTCAATCAAAATACTTTGTGGTGGCATTGATGAGGGCAGGCAGGAAAGATCACGTCTATAAGGATCTGATAAAACAGGTACTCACACTGCAGCTCGCGCCCGGCGCCACACTGGATGAGGCAGCACTCAGCGAGCATTACCAGCTCTCGCGCACCCCGTTGAGAGAAGTATTTCAACGCCTTGCCGGCGAGGGGTATCTGTCACTACAGAGCAATCGCGGGGCGTCAGTATCGTCTATGGATCTGGCAACCATGCGCGGATTTTTTCAAACGGCGCCGATGATCTATGCCGCTGTCGCACGGCTGGCCACCGAGCAGGCGACAACTTCGCAAATTACACAACTCAAAAAAATACAAGGTCGTTTTGCCAGAGCGGTGAGTGCGAAGCGCGCAACCGATATGGCCATGCACAATCATCGATTTCACGAGCAGTTGGGTGACATGTGCGCATCACCTTACCTTCAGCCCAGCCTGCGGCGATTGTTAATCGATCACACTCGTATGGCACAGCGGTTTTACCGGATATCCAAAAGTGCGTCCGGTGCACGGGTAAGCAAGGCATCTGAACAGCATGAGGCAATGATTGAAGCCATTGAACAACGCGAAGCTGCCAGCAGTGTTGAGCTGACGCTGGCGCACTGGGAACTGTCGAGAAACGAGATGGATAAATACGTGTTACCCGATCCGCTGCCTGTCGATGACGACAGTTTGATAGAGGTGTCATCGTGATGAAATTCGAGGGGATCTATACACCGCTGGTCACACCGTATAACGCGGATTACTCTATTAATCGCGAGCGTTTTGCCGATGTCATCAATCTGTTGATCGATTGTGGCGTCAGCGGTTTGATTGTGGCTGGTACCACTGGCGAGTATTACGCGCAAACCGCTGATGAACGGGTTGAGTTAATGCAACTTGCGCATGAGTTGATTAATAAGCGTGTGCCGTTGATTGTCGGCACCGGTGCGATTCGTACTGAAGACAGTATGTACTTTGCCAGAGCGGCAAAACAG
>JAHDHK010000008.1:32403-48712 GCA_020631335.1 Chromatiales bacterium | reverse complement strand
CATAAATGTTATTGGATAATTCATTACTTGTGCGTTTCGTTAGCATTTGCCGGACAGACACTGTGTTTATCATGTTTTTGAATACCTGCTCAGGCAACCGTCATTGCAAAAAATTCGCGCTTGCGTTGACTGTGAAGGTTATTATTTATCGATGACTATCCGGATGCCGCAGACATGACCGAACCGAAATCCGCAGGAGATCTAATTGTTGAGAGTCTGGTGGCTAATGGTATTGATACAGTTTTCGGTTTGCCGGGTGCTCAAACCTATCCTTTGTTTGATGCGCTGGCTCGCAATGCCAACAAGATCCGTACAGTATCGGCAAGACATGAACAGGCCACGGCGTATATGGCACTGGGTTATGCAAAATCAACCGGTCGTCCTTCTGCGTATAGCGTTGTGCCCGGACCGGGCGTGCTTAATACCGGTGCGGCATTGTGTACTGCCTTCGGGGTGAATGCACCGGTTATGTGCCTTACCGGTCAGTCACCTTCGGGCTTTATCGGACAGCTTCGCGGGCACCTGCATGAATTGCCCGATCAGCGTGCAACCCTGCAGTCGTTCATTAAAGGCGCCTATCGCATAGAGCATCCACAGGATACCCACCGGGTAATGTCCGAGGCCTGGCAAACCATGGTATCGGGCAGGCAGGGACCGGTAGCTGTGGAGATGGCCTGGGATATGATGGCCGCCAGTGGCTCCCTGCCCGAACCCGGGGCAACACCGGCGACAAAAACGCCACCACTGGACCTCAGTCAAATTGAGGCTGCCGTCAAGCTGATCAAAAGCGCTAAGCGGCCAATGATTATGGTCGGAGGCGGTGCGCAGCATGCGGGTGAGCAGGTACAGCAACTGGCTGAGTTACTCGGTGTTCCCGTTACCTGCCACCGGAGTGGGAAAGGGGTGATACCGGCCGATCACCCGCTGGCGGTGGATATGCTTGCTGCCCATGAGATGTGGCCGGATACCGACCTGTTGATTGGTGTGGGCAGTCGACTTGAATTGCAGTACATGCGCTGGACAGGCATGCAAACCATGATTCATCGGGCCGAAGCGCCGCCGCATCTGATTAGAATAGATATTGATGGGGCCGAAATGCGGCGGCTGCGCCCCCATGTGGCCTTGGTGGCCGATGCAGTGGATGGTTGTGTCGCGCTGTGTGAAGCGCTCGCCGGCTCTGCAGCCAAATCGGGCATCAAAAAGCGCATGAAGGCGGCACGCAATGAAGCACAGCTGCAGGCAGAAACCATTCAGCCGCAAATGGCGTACTTGAAAGTCATCAGAGAGGCACTGCCGCGTGACGGGTTCTTTGTTGATGATCTGTGTCAGGTGGTTTATGCCAGTTACTTTGGCTGGGAGTGTTACGAACCACGGACTTATGTCACCTGTGGCTATCAGGGGACACTGGGTTATGGCTATCCCACAGCGCTCGGGGTCAAGCTTGCCAATCCGGACAAGGCTGTGATTTCAGTGCTTGGCGACGGGGGGTTTATGTTTGCTGTGCAGGAACTTGCCACCGCTGTGCAGGAGAACATTGCCGTTATCGCACTTGTTTTTAATAACGCTTCTTATGGCAATGTGCGTCGAGATCAGAAGCGACTCTACAATAATCGCACTAATGCCACCGACCTGCGTAATCCTGACTTTATGTTGCTGGCGCAGAGTTTCGGTGCAGATGGATATCGCGTTAACAGCCCGCAGGCACTTGGCTTGTCGCTGGCTAAGGCGATCGAGGCCGATAAACCCGCGATCATTGAAATACAGGTGGATCCTGATGAAGAGATCAGTCCGTGGCATTTACTGGTGAAGGTGCCGGCATCATGATTCTTCTGCTAACGCGTATTGCCACGCAGTCGGGTGCTCATTGAATCATTCTGGTACCGAAAACACTCTGCACTCACCGATGGGGCAGTTTACTTTGTTGCGCGCACCGCAGGTAGCTAATGACAAGTTGCGCGCCTGGGATGCAGCAGATGAGTATCTGATTAATCATGTTGCAGAACATTATGATGCTGCCGGCAGGGTGTTGCTGGTCAATGACACTCATGGTGCACTGGCAACGGTACTGCATGCCCGTAACCCGGTAAGCTGGGGTGATTCTGTCAATGCTTTTCATGCTGCTCGTGGCAATCGTCAGCGTAATCTGATTGACGCGCCACTTACGGTGGTGCCCTCTACCGATACGCCTGCCGGGGGATTTGATCTGGTGCTGATCAAAATACCCAAAACCACCGCGCTGCTGGAAGATCAGCTTGCCAGACTGCGTTCATTGATCAGCACCGATACCATCATCATTGGCGCGGGCATGGTTAAACATATGCAGAAATCGGCTTTTGCAGCCTTTGAGCAGTTGATCGGTCCTGTATCAACGTCGTTGGCGGTTAAAAAAGCTCGGTTGTTGTTTGCGCAGTTCGACGCTGAATTAAAGGTGAAACCACCACCGGCAACTGTCACCTACACTGATCCCGATCTCGGGTTTGCGCTTGAAAATCTGCCCAATGTGTTTTCCAGAGACAGGCTCGATCATGGTGCGCGATTTTTTATGACACAGTTTTCCAGACTCCCTGACGCGCATGAGGTTATTGATCTCGGGTGTGGCAATGGTGTGCTGGGCATTTATCTGCAGACGCTACAAGCGGAGTCTGCAGTCACTTATATCGATGAATCATTCAGTGCGGTCGCCAGCGCCCGGCGCAATCATCAACGCCGGTTTGATGCGTCGTCGGAGTCGGTGCCGCAGGCTCGCTTTGTGGTGGAAAACGCGCTCGATCAGCAGTCTGACGCCAGCGCAGATCTGATTCTGTGTAACCCGCCTTTTCATCAGCAGCATGTGGTTGGGCAACAGCTTGCAACAGCGCTGTTTACAGACAGTAAACGCGTGTTACGCAATGGCGGTCAATTGTGGATTGTTGCCAACCGTCATCTGCCCTACCCACAAACACTTAAATGGCTGTTTGGTCACTGTACTGCTATTGCAGGCAATGACAAGTTTCGCATACTCAAAGTGGTGAAGCGATAACGCAGCTTATTGTTCTGCCATGAGCATTTTATGAATCACACTATATTTGCAGAACCATTGACTGCCTCTGCCTTTTCACAGTTTGGTGATGTGATAGAAGTGCAGAAAAATCCCACGGTGGTAATAAATCAGGGAAACTGCAACCGTTATACCGATCTGGCCGATGTGGATTTTATCGATCACGGCAGAGCCGGGATCAGCCTGTTTAAGGCGGTTGCCTGTACTTTGCCGTATACACTGGAATATGTTGAGAGACACCCGTTGGGTAGTCAGGCGTTTCTGCCGATGACGCAACATCCCTTTCTGGTGATCGTGGCGGAGGATGATCACAATCAGCCGGTCCGGCCAAAAGCCTTTGTCACGCGACCCGGGCAGGGTGTCAATTATCACCGGGGGGTTTGGCACGGCGTATTGACGCCGTTGCACGAGCCCGGGTTGTTTGGGGTGGTTGATCGTATTGGCAACGGCGACAATGTGCAGGAATTCTGGTTTGATACGCCTTACCAGGTCAGTCAGCCCGGGCAATGAACCGGTTAAATCCATCACCGCACATCTACTGCTGGTGGTGTTGCACGCCCGGTCTGACCAGCCGGCAAACAGCCACCGATTCAGTTTGACCAATAAATTGCTGATGCTCATGGCTGCGCTCATTAAGAAGCGATGACCTGAAACATTCAGTGCAGTGTATTGTCACAGTACCTTGTTGATGGTCACTATTTTAAGCTGGAGTATTTATGAGGATTCGGCGTCCAGAGGAAATATGGCCAAACAGATCGGTTAATCGTCTCAGAAGCGTGGCCCGCCACGTGCCGAGGAGGATGGGCCGGGAGGTGACGCCAGATTTTCTACTGACGTCGAATAGACACACTGCTGTTTTGAAAAAAGTGCAAAAAATGTGATTTGGAACTGTATGCATAGAATTTCGTTAATTTTTTCTTGTCGCCTTATGAACAATCCAGGTTCAAGAGTTTTATATCAATTCAACATGTTGCATGTGCAATGAATCGGGTTAGTGATCGATGGAAATTTCTGCTGCTTTTGACAGGGCAGCTGATTATCAGTGGTGCGCTGAATGCGCAAACCGTGCTGCCCAGTGGGGCTGACCCTGTCATTGACGACAGACAGTCTGCTGCCAGTGATGTTGTCGAAACTGCGGTTGCTGATCTTTCGTTTCTTTTGTCTTTGTATGAGGGTTCTGCAACGGGGTCGGGTTTGCGGCGACAACTCAGAGATGACTACTTTCCATTGTTCGATCAAATGGTGATTTCTAATCAGGTGTTCCGGGGGGTTAACTTAACCGTTGACCGATCGCAAAGCGATTATCTTGACTGCCTGGCCGGGCTGACGTTTTTTAGTGCGCATCTTGATGTGATTGCCCCTGAAGGCGGGGAGTCAAAATTTTTTACGGTTGAGCGAGGAGTAGTATCTGCAGGTCAGTCAAATGTGACTTCCGTAAAAGTGATCATAAGTCGCGGTGAAGATAAATTTCAGCTGACCTACCGGCTTGTTGACCGGTCGGAAGATGATATCGATCAGAACGCTGTCTGGCGGATCGTTGATTTAGTGAGTGGCTCAGGGAGTTTACTGTCAAGTATGAAAGTGCGTATCAGCGACGTATACGACAGGGCAGTCAGCCTTGATGCCAACCCTTACAGGCACGTTGTGCAGGCGTTGCTGAACGATAACAAAGAAAAGCAGGTAGATAGCAATCAGTGGTGTCAGCCGGTGGCCGACAGGGCACTGGGTGAGTCTGCTGCGGATACCACAGATGAAGTGGATCGTAATGATCTCTATGAAGTGAAAACCGCCTTCAGTGGCGAGCCTTATGACATATATGTTGAAGTAACGCCTGACGGTACGGTGTTATATCAGGATGATATTATTCTGGGCGCCGATGGCGATGTGGCGCAGGCAGTGAGCGGCCTTGATTTCAGCCGTCTGCGTTTGTGGAGCAATGCCACGGTGCCTTACATCATCGATGAGTCAGTGTCTGATCGTGCACTGGTGTTGCGTGCAATGCAGGAGTGGTCTGATAAAACTCCGGTGCAGTTTACCGAAGCGAATGAATCACATAAGAATATTTTGATATTTACCGACGGTGACGGCTGCCGGTCATCTATCGGGATGATTGGTGGCAGGCAATACATCGTGCTCGACAGTCAGTGTACCTATGGCACGGTACTGCACGAAATCGGACATACCCTGGGTCTGATTCATGAGCACAATCGCGATATCCGTGATCAATACATCAGCGTAAAGCTTCGCAATGTGTTGCACAACAAAGAGCGGAATTTCTACAAGCATCCTGCCGGTCATCCTGTCTCGGACGCGTACTGCTACGGATCAATTATGCATTACTCTGAATATGCTTTTTCGATGAGCCCGGCACTCAAAACGATACAGGTGAAGGGAGGCAGCAAAGTCGGGCAGCGTAAGCAATTGTCTTCGTGTGATGTGGGCCGTGTTCGCAAGTTATATCAGTCGCTCGCCAAAGATTCTAAACCAGGGGCTGCTGAGCGGGAGACGGCTGAGCTTGAAGCTGCCGGCGGTAAAAAATAGTTTTAGCCTGAAGCCCGCGGCTACCGTCAAACAAAGATTTCGTGTTAAAACACAGTCTTCAGGTATGGAGTGATGCGCATGTGCGGTCGAATGAATATCTCTGATCACGAAGGTGTGCAGTGGTTGCTGGGGATTCTCGGTTTGTCGATGAGTCCGGTGCAACGACCACGTTACAACATCGCCCCTACGCAGACCCTCGATGTGGTCGGAGTTATCGATGGTGAGTCTGTATTAATGCCGATGAGCTGGGGCATTAGTATGAAAATCAAAGGCAAGAAAGGACAGCCTATTACCAAAAGAGTGCCTAACTCGCGCGACGATAAAGTGTGGACGTCGTACCTGTGGCGTTACCTTATTCCGGAGCAACGGGTGCTGATTCCGGTGAACGGATTCTACGAATGGCAGCGTGAGAACAAGAAGCTGGTTGCGGCTTATCACATCACACCGGCAACCGGGCCGGCGATATTTTTCGGTGGGATATACAAAAAACCGAAAAACGAAGAGGATCTGCCGGAAGTCTCCATTGTGACTACGCGGGCCAATGATGCCATGCAAAAAGTGCATGATCGCATGCCCGTTATTCTGACCTCTGCGAATGCGGCTGGTGCGTGGATTCAGGAGAATGATCGCGAATCACTGGATGAATTAATGCTGCCGGCAGATAACGACACGCTGAATTTTACCCGGGTAAGTGACTACGTAAATAAATCGACGAATGAGGGTGAGCAGTGTATCGAGCCGTTGGTGTAAATTGGCAGGTTGTCTACAGCCACCGGTTTGTAACATCCTGTCCTGAGACTGTCCGGCCTTTGAGGGCGAATTGTTGTTAAAATCCTCTGCAATGGAGCGCGTGCAGCAGCATCTCCCGCATACATAACCAGTCACACAAAGGCTCGATCAATTGAATCCAGATGAAACCGAAAAAGTCATCATTGCCGGGGGAGGGATTGGCGGCTTGTGCATGGCGCTGACGCTGCATCAGATCGGTGTGCCGTGTGTAATTGTCGAGGCTTCACGTGAGATGCGACCGCTGGGCGTGGGCATCAACATTCAGCCGAATGCGGTGCGCGAGTTGCTGGAAACAGGCATTACACTGTCGGATCTGGATGCCATCGGGGTGCCGGCGCTGGAGTGGGCACTGGTTGGATTGAATGGCAAAGAGGTCTATGCCGAACCGCGTGGACTGGAAGCCGGTTACCGCTGGCCACAGTACGCGGTGCATCGCGGACAGCTACTGATGATGCTCTACCACAAGGTCGTTGAACGTCTGGGGACAGACGCAGTAGTGCTTGGCCAGCGCATCACCCGTTATCAGAAAGACGATGCAGGGGTGACCGCCACGATAACTTCAACCGATGGCAGCACATCGGAAATACGCGGCAGACTGCTGATTGGTGCTGATGGCATTCACTCCTGTGTGCGCGCGCAAATGCACCCCGGACAGCCGCCGATTCACTGGGGCGGTGCGGTCATGTGGCGGGGGACAGCTCAGGTCGAACCGATGCGGACAAGCTCTTCTTTTATCGGGCTGGGCACGCATCAGCATCGCATGGTCATTTATCCGATCTCCCACCCCGCTGAAGACGGTACCTCACTGGTCAACTGGATTGCCGAAGTCACTGTCGATAATTCAGAGGGCTGGCAGCAGGATGGCTGGTTTCGCGAGGTCGAACTGGAGCATTTCATCCATCACTTTGAGCATTTTAAATACGACTGGCTCGATGTGCCCGCCATGTTGCGCAGCGCCGATTGCGCGTATGAAAACCCGATGATCGATCGCGATCCGGTGGCAACCTGGGTGGACGGGCCGGTGGCGCTGATGGGGGATGCCGCCCACGCGATGTACCCGACCGGCTCAAACGGCGCCAGCCAGGCAATTGTCGATGCCCGTGTTATTGGTGCGAATATGCTGGCCCATGGCGTGAGTGCGAAAGCGCTGGTGGCGTACGATGAGCAACTGTGCAGCAAAATATCAGAGGTTGTACTGCGCAATCGCGGGGCCGGGCCTTTTGGATTACTAAACCTGCTGGACGAACGCTGCGGCGGCGTTTTTGATGACATAGAAACCGTGTTGCCCGGCGAGGAGAGGCGGGAATTTATGGCGCGTTATAAACAGGCGGCAGGCTTTGCGATGGAGCAGCTGAACGCAGCGCCACCGACCATACCTGAAGGGGCTGTGGTGCAGTAGCGTGTCGCTCGATCGAGCGTGACAGGCACAGTGCTCGTGACGTTTTTCCGCCCTCTGCCCGGTAGTTTTGTGATCGCGCCGTCGCTCACAGGGCTTAAAAGCCGGGCGGCTCAGCAGTACAATGGATCTCTTTCGGACGCTGTCCGACAATAAGTAGAACAATGGTGAGGATGCAATCGTGAGCACTCGTGAAATAGTTGAAACCAGACTTGCAGCCGTGGTGGCAGAACACTCGCCAATGCCGTTTCCCGACGCTATTGATGATGACGACGAACTCGATGTGTTCGGGCTCGATTCCCTGGCCTTTATGTCTCTGCTCACGTCTATCGAAAAAGAAGTCGGTTATATACCCAATGCCATTTTAGAGGGAGACCTCTACCCGGAGACTTTCGGCGAGCTGGTGTCGGCATACGACGACTAGCAGGGTGTTGAAAAAGTGATGAGCGACGGTCTGAGAAGGCCCCTGACCGCTGTACAAAGGCAACCGGAAAAGCGCAGTTTATCGGGTATAAATGAGCATTTTGAGGGTGAATTTAACGTCGTCAGAGCAGGCGCAATAGTTTTTCAACAGCCTGCCAGGTACACCGCTGGTGTCCGGTGTTGCGCGTGAGAAATATCATCAGTGACTCTAACGTGCATCACATTTAACTATGTGTCTTTTACCGATGTGTTCTACAGCCATGCCACTGCAACACGAACCCGGCAACTCTATTGTGTTTCACGACCGAAAAATTGCGCTTTACTGTACATATAGATCTATTGAATTGCGGGGCCCTAAACGATGAAAGCTGACGACCTGCCGCAGTTCTATAACATGTGTGAGATTCTTGAGCACAACCTTCAGACTCGCGCCGGGAAAACCGCCATCCTCAGTGACGAAGGGTCGATGACGTTTGCCGAGGTCTCGCAGCAGGTGAACCAGGTGGGCAATGCACTGACCGCGCTCGATGTGCGCTTTGGTGATTGCGTGGCGATTCTGTGTCCGGATCGTATTGAATGGGTGACCTCGTTTTTTGCCATTGGCAAAATCGGTGGCATCGCGCTTGGCATGAACACACTGCTAAAAACCGAAGAGTACGATTATATTCTGGCAGACTCGCGTGCCCGGGTGCTGATCGTTCATGACAGCATGCTTGCCGTCATAGAACCGGTGCTGTCAAAGCATGAAACGCTTAAACGGGTGATCGTTATTGGCGATGCTGCAGCCAGCGGCTATCTCACCTTTAATCACTGGATAGCTGCACAGCCGACTACTCTGACAGCTGAACGTACCCACCGCGACGACTTTTGTTCGCTGCATTATTCCAGTGGCACCACCGGTATGCCCAAGGGCGTATTACATGCGCACAAAGACTATCCGCTGATCGCACAGTTATCGGGTGTCGATGTGTTCGGTATGACAGAAAACGATCGCACGTTCTCGGTTGCCAAACTGTTTTTTGTTTACGGCATCGGTGGCAACCTGATCTTTCCGTGGTATGTGGGGGCCAGTTGTGTGTTGTATTCCGGTTCACCGCGTCAGGTAGCCGGAGTGCTGAAGGCTATAGACACTTATCAGCCAACCATCTTTGTCAGTGTGCCCACAGTGTACGGTGCCATTCTCGCGCTGCCTGATTTCAGCGCCCGCTTTAACCTTGCATCACTGCGGATGTGTTTGTCTGCCGGTGAAGCGCTGCCGGCACCCGCATGGCACGCATGGAAAGAGGCAACCGGTGTGGAGATACTCGATACCATTGGCTGTACTGAAACCTATCATACATTTATGGCCAATCGACCCGGGGCTATACGCCCGGGCAGCAGTGGTAAACCCATCGGCGGATATCAGGTACGACTGGTCGACGATGACGGCAACGATGTAGCGGCAGGTGAGGTGGGGCATCTGATGGTTAAAGGAGAATCCACCGCATTGTTTTACCTGCACCAATACGAAAAAACCCGCCATACCTTTCGCGGTGAATGGCTGTTTACCGGTGATCGTTATTCGATGGATGAAGAAGGCTACTACTGGCATGCCGGGCGCGGTGACGACATGCTCAAGGTGGGCGGTTTGTGGGTGTCTCCCGTGGAGATTGAAAATGCGCTGAGCGAACACGACGCAGTGAGTGAGTGCGCTGTGGTCGGTCATTACGACAATGCTCAATTGCTTAAGCCGAAAGCTTTTGTGTGTTTGCAGGGGGGCGCGGAAGGATCAACAGAAATGCTGGGTGAATTACTTAAGCTATGCGCTAAAAAACTGGATGCGCACAAACGTCCGCGCTGGATAGAGTTTGTCGATTCACTGCCGAGAACCGCTACCGGCAAGTTGCAGCGTTTCCGGCTGCGTGAGCAATAACCGATGTCTGACCAGAATCCGCCACTGTCGCTAGAGCAGGCGAATGCCGAGATCGCTCGCCTGCAGGCGCAGCTTGCCGCAAAAGATGCCGGTGGCCATGCTGCACGCGAACCCATTGCCATTGTCGGTATGGGCTGTCGATATCCGGGAGATGTACGCACACCTGAAGACTTCTGGGCGCTGTTAAGTTCCGGTGCGGACATTCTTCGTGATATTCCTGCCGAGCGCTGGGACGTCGACGCCTACTACGACCCCGAAATGACAGTGCCCGGCAAAATGTATGTACGTAAGGGTCACTACCTCGATAACATTGATCAGTTCGATCCTCAGTTCTTTGGTTTGTCACCACGCGAGGCGGAAAGTCTCGACCCGCAACAGCGAATGGTGATGGAAGTCAGTTGGGAGACACTGGAACACGCGGGCATCGCACCGGATACACTCAAGGGTGGCAAGACCGGTGTGTTTGTCGGGCAGTACTGGGATGACTATTCCATGCAGCGAATCTATGCGGCAGACAATCGCGAAATAGATCGTTATGCACAGTTAAGTGGTTTGCGTGGACTAACCGCCGGTCGGATCTGCCATATCCTCGACTCCCATGGTCCGGCCATACAGCTCGATACCGCGTGTTCTTCCTCGTCACTTGCCGTCCATCTGGCATGTCAGTCACTGCGCCTGGGGGAAAGTGACGTAGCGCTGGCCGGTGGCGTCAGCCTTATACTGGCACCTGAACATTTAATCGGCATTTGTCAGATGCAGGCATTGTCACCTGATGGTCGCTGTAAAACCTTTGATGGCTTCGGGCAGGGAGAAGGTTGTGGCATGGTGGCACTGAAGCGACTGAGTGATGCGCAGGCAGACAACGATAATATACTGGCCGTTATTCAGGGTTCGGCAGTGAATCATGATGGTCAGGCGCGCACGGTGACCACCCCCAGTGGACCGGCACAACGGGCCATGCTGCAGGAAGCACTTGATGATGCCGGCCTTGAGGCGGCGCAGGTTGACTACGTAGAAACCCATGGCACCGGCACGCCACTTGGCGATCCGATTGAAGTGATGGCGATAGCACGTGTGCTTTGTGAAGCGCGCACAAAACCGCTGTATCTCGGGTCGGTTAAAACCAATGTCGGGCATCTGGATTCTGCTGCCGGTGTGGCGGGGTTGATGAAAGTGGTGCTCTCGTTGCAGCATGAGACTATTCCGGCTCACCTCAATTACGCGCAACCCAACCGGCACATTCCATGGGATGACTGGCCTTTAAAGGTGCCTGTTGAAAATACGCCATGGCGTGGAGACGGGCGGTTTGCAGGTGTCAGCGCGTTCGGCATGAGTGGTACTAATGTGCACTTGATTGTCGGTCAGGCGCCGGCCGGTTCAGTCGACACGCAGGCGCATGAAGCGACCGGGCCGGCTGCTATACAGCCGGTAGCAACCGAAGCCGCTGCAACCCCGGCCGAACAAATGCTGACACTGTCAGCGCAAAGTGCCGCCGCGTTACCCGACCTTGCTGCGCGCTATGCTGATCTGATTACACATAACGCGGATACTGACTTACAACGACTATGTTATTCGGCCGCCACCGGTCGTTCTCACCTGACGCATCGGGCTGTCTTTAATGCCGCGGACCCGCAGGCAATGGCGAAGTCACTGACACAGTTTGCGCAGGGTCAGGTTACCAGTGCGGCTGCAGTGGGCAGTATCGGCCGGCGTGCACCTAAGCTGGCGTATCTGTTTACCGGGCAGGGGGTTCAGCAGGTAGGCATGGGTCGGGCACTCTACCAGCAGCATGCCACGTTTCGTTACTGGATTGATCAGTGCGCCACACTGCTTGAACCACAGCTCGAACGCGGGTTGCTTGATGTTATGTGGAGCGGTGACGAGCTGCATCAGACCGCCTGCACTCAGCCTGCGTTGTTTGCCATTGAATATGCGCTGGCCAAAGTGTTTGAAGCGTGGGGCGTGCTGCCGGATCTGTTACTCGGCCACAGCATCGGCGAATATGCAGCTGCCTGTATTGCCGGTGTGTTCTCTCTGGAAGAAGGGATTCGACTGGTAGCGGCGCGCGGAAGACTCATGCAGTCATTACCTGCGGGCGGTCAAATGGTCAGTGTGGCTGCAGATGAAGCCACTGTTCGCGTTGCTATCAAAGATTCCCCCGACGTATCGGTGGCTGCGGTCAACGCACCGCAAAGTATTGTGTTGTCCGGAGATGGTGAAGCGGTCAGTGCGGTGGTTGCTAACCTGCAATCGCAAGATATAAAAACCACAGCGCTTAAAGTTTCTCACGCGTTTCATTCACCGATGATGGACCCGATACTCGAAGAGTTCCGTACCATTGCCGGCAGCGTAAACTACAAAGCACCGGATAAAACGCTGATATCCAACGTGACTGGCAAGCCGTGGACGGATGAGCAGCTGAGTGCTGACTATTGGGTGGCGCATTTGCGCGGTGCGGTTCGTTTTTCAGACGGTATTGCTTATGCACAGTCCAAAAAGATAAAAACCTTTATAGAAATAGGGCCGCGGCCGACTTTATCGGGCCTTGGGCGTGCGTGTGTAGAAGCTGACTACGGCAACTGGTTGCCCGGTATGAAACCGGATGCTGAATGGCAGACACTGCTTAAGTGTGTCGCGCAGTTGTATGTGGCCGGTGTCGATATTCAATGGCAGCATTTCTATCCGTGCCGTCAACGCAGAGTACAGTTGCCCAACTATCCATGGCGTTATCAGCGCTGCTGGACAGATGTGGTATCCAGTGGAGGCGCGGCGCAACGGATACATCCGCTGGTACACAGGCATATTGATAACGCCAGTAAGAGCGTTATTTTTGAATCGACGCTCAGTACGGCAAACCCGGCCTATCTCGATGATCATCGCGTGTTTGGTCGTGTGGTGTTTCCTGCCAGTGCGTTCTTTGAAATGGCGATGGTAGTTGCCCGGTCTATTTTCGAACAGGACGAAGTGGCGATTACCAATGTGTCTATCGGGCGTGCACTGGTACTGGGCGATATGCCGGTGACAGTGCAAATGGTGGCCACGCCCAACGCGGATCGATTCGAGTTTGAGATATCCAGCCGGTCGGCTGAGGATAACGAATGGTTAAGTCATACCAGTGGTACGCTCGAACGTCGCCTGCCCAGTCCGGCGGCATCAATCGATATCGCATCTACCCTGGCAGGCTTCGATGAGCCGGTCGATATCGCTGCCCTGTCAGCACGATTTGAGGCTCGTGGTCTTGAGTACTTCCCTCGCTTTCGAGCCATTGAAGAAATTCATACTGTGAGCCATCAGCCGGGTACGGCATTCGCTCGAATCGAACTGCCTGCCGAGGCTCATCTGCCGGGTGACAGCTACCGGCTGCATCCGGTAATCACCGATGCGAGTTTCAGAATTGCAGAGGCAATGTTCCCCGATGAAGATGCCGAACATATTCATCTGCCATTCGGTATTTCGGGGTTTAGTTGTGAGCATGCAGCCAGCGGCCCGGTCTGGGTCAGGGCAAGCGGTCGTCAGCAGGATCAGACCCGTGTAGTGAATCTGGAACTGTTTAATGATGCCGGCACCCGCATAGCGACGGTAGAAAACCTGACGCTGCGTTCGGTGCCGGTGTTCAGTCTGCAGCGTGCGATGAGTACGCCACTGGCCACTAAAGATGTCCTGTCGGAATGGCTGTATCAGACCGACTGGGAAGCACTCGGTGTGAGCGCTGAAGGTGAAGCCACCACAGGTGAATGGCTGATCCTGACAGACACCGGCGGGGTAGGTTCGCTGCTCGCGCAACGTCTGCAACAACAGGGGCAACGTGTTCACACCGTCAGCGCAGCCGATGCTGTTGATGCGCAGATTGTCACCGGTGATTTATCGTCAATTGCCGGGGTTGTGCATTTGTGGGGGCTTGATGCGGGTGAGCATCAACCGGATGCGGCACTGTTAAATACCTTGCATGTGGTGCAGTCGCTCGCGCGCGCCGGTATTGAGGCTACCCACTGGCTGGTGACCTGTGGTGCTCAGGCGGTTACCCCGGAAGACGTGGTTTCACCCTGGCAAACCCGCTTCTGGGGTTTCGGGCGTACATTGCAGGTAGAACACCCCGGTCAGTTGGGTGCCTGTATTGACCTGGCGGATGTATCTGCTGATCTTGAACAGCTGGTGACTGAACTCTGCCGCCAGCCTCGGGAAACAGAAGTCGCGTATCGCCATGGCAAACGTTGTGTAGCGCGGCTGGTGCGGCCTGAACCGACAGATAACAACTCTGCTGCCACGTTAAGGCTTGATGCGCAGGCGTCTTATCTTATTACCGGCGGTGTCGGTGCGTTGGGGCTGCAGGTTGCACAGTTTCTGGCGACAGCCGGTGCCCGTCATTTGTTGTTAACCGGTCGCAGTGGTATTTCCACCGATGATCAGCGCACTGTGCTTCATGCGCTGGAAGAAGCCGGGGTAAAAGTTGATGTCATTGCCGCAGACATCGGCAACGACAAAGACGTTGCACGGGTGCTTGCACAAGCACCGATGTTAAAAGGGATCGTTCATGCGGCAGGGGTGCTGGATGACGGTATGCTGATGCAACAAAGCGCCGAACGCTTCAGGGCAGTTGCCAGTCCAAAGGTAGACGGTGCGTGGCATCTGCATCAGCAGACGTTACATCACGAGCTCGACTTCTTTGTGATGTTTTCTTCGGTTGCTTCAGTTATTGGTTCTCCCGGGCAATCGAACTATGCCAGCGCCAATGCATTTATGGATGGCCTGGCCCATTTGCGCCGGCAACAGGGGCTGCCGGCGACGGCGATCAACTGGGGGCCGTGGGCGGATGTCGGTATGGCAGCATCCGATGTGGTATTGCGACGGCTGATGCATGATGGCTGGCAGCCGATGACAGCCAGTCAGGGCTGTGAGTTTATTGCTCACCTGCTGACTGATCGATCCCACGCGCAGGCAGCGGTGTTACCGGTTGAGTGGGGTACCTTCATTCAGCGTATACCCGGTGCAACCGACTGGCGTACGCTTGCGCATCTGGTACCCGACAATGCTCAAAGTCCGCTGACTGCCAGTGCCGCGGAAGCGGCAGCAAGCCGGGTGAAAGAAGCAGATGCCACTGACCGGACTGATGCTGTCAGCGCTTATCTGCTCGAACGTATCGCGCAAACACTGCGAGTACCTGCCGCGGATCTCGATGAATTTGCGGCCTTGAGTGCGCTGGGTATCGATTCGTTAACCGCAGTTGAGCTTCGCAGCTGGGTACAGAGTGATCTCACGGTCGATTTGGCGGTTGAGCAGATGTTTACCACCCCCAGTATCCGGGAACTGGCTATTGCTATTGATCAGCAACTGGGCGGGTCGGCTGCGTCTGCAGAAGATCCGGTAACCAGCGCTGTACCTGCCGGCGTCAGTACAGAGACAGCAACACAGGGGCAGTGGCTGGTTTGTCCGCAGCCGCGGGCAGATGCGCAGGTTCGTCTGATTTGTTTTCCGTATGCCGGTGGCGGGGCGTCTGCATTTACCGACTGGGCTGAGCTGCTGCCGGACAACATTGAGCTATGTATAGTGCAACTGCCCGGTCGTGAAACGCGACTGCGTGAACCACTGCTAAGCGACATGAAGCAACTGGCCGACATCCTGGTGGAGGAGTTGCATCCGTTTATGGATCGTCCATTCGCGTTTTTCGGGCACAGTATGGGGGCGATGGTTTGTTACGAAGTAGCCCGTCGCCTGAATAACAAGGGCGATGCGTTACCTTACCAGTTGATGCTGTCCGCCCGGGCTGCACCACAGCTTCAGGACCTAAGCGAGGCACTGCGTTTTCTTGATAACGATGCCTTTATCGCCCGTTTGCATGATCTGTATGGTGCGGTTCCCGAAGCTATCCGCCAAAGTGCCGAATTGCAGCAGGTATTCCTGCCTATATTGCGCGCTGATGTCACACTGCTTGAAACTCACCCGCATGATGCAGGCGAACCGCTGAGTTGCCCCGTTACGGTAATGGGCGGAAGCAACGACCCGGCAATTTCAGCTGCTATGCTTGCCGGCTGGCAGCAGTTGTGTAGTGAAAAATTCTCTCAACATGAGTTTGCAGGCGGGCATTTTTATCTTCATGCACAGCGAGAAAAAGTAGTGGCGCTGGTGGTGGAAAAGCTGCTGTCATAGAAAACTGGTGTTGGTCTATACACACCGATCAGCAAAAACCGACCGGCTGTTTTGCCGGTTGGCAGTT
>JAHDHK010000008.1:0-32393 GCA_020631335.1 Chromatiales bacterium | reverse complement strand
GTTATGGGTTAGTCCTTATAAATCAAACGTTATAAATACCAATGTGTGTGTTGCAAACGCTTTAAACCCGGTAGCGCCAACACAATACCGCGCTTTTGCGGCAGTCAAACAAGCGTTTGTCGATTTATTATGATTCAGCTCTTTTTATAGTGATTCAGCACAGGCAAAGCCCGAAGACCACGCCCATTGAAAATTAAACCCGCCCAGGTGGCCGGTCACATCGACCACTTCTCCTACAAAGTAGAGGCCGGGTTGCGTTTTCGATTCCATCGTTCTGGATGAGAGATCGTCGGTGTGGACACCTCCAAGCGTAACCTCCGCGGTTTTATAACCCTCGGTACCGGCGGGAACGATCTGCCAATGGTTAAGATTACTGGCGATGTCCGTTATGGCCGCTTTGCTCAGGTTGGCAAGCGTGGTGTCTTTATGGTCCGGCCACCAAAGGGCTTCGAGTTCCAGTACCAGGTTTTTTGGCAGGTGGCGCGATAATACGGTTCTGACTAGGCTTTTTGGCGAGTCGGTTTTGGCGTCGTTCAGTAGTGCCTGCGCATCGAGATCGGGAAGCAGGTTGACTTCAATGGATTGTCCGGGTGTCCAGTAATTCGAAATCTGTAAAACCACCGGCCCGCTCAGGCCTCTGTGTGTAAACAACAGGGCTTCATTAAACGCAGTGTTACCGAATGAAATCTGCGTATCTATGGCATTGCCGGATAACCGGGAAAACATCTCTTTGAGTTGCCCGTCAAACGTGTAGGGCACCAGGCTCGCCCGCAGGGGTTGTACGCGCATACCGAATTGTTTTGCAATCTCATAGCCGAACGGTGTGGTACCCATACTGGGGATGGATAGCCCGCCGGTGGCCACTACCAGTGCAGTTGCTGTTAACAAGCCCTGGCTGGTGGTCACGTGGAATTGGCTGTTTTGATGTTCAATACCTGTGATCTCACATTGTGTTGATACCTGCGCACTCACTTGTGCACATTCATCCAGTAACAGGTTCAGAATGTCTTTTGCCTTGTTGTCGCAAAACAGCTGGCCGTGTTTACGCTCGTGATACGGCACTTCGTGTTCAATGACTTTGCCTATGAAGTCCCACGCCGTATAGCGGGTGAGGGCAGATTTCACAAAGTGCGGGTTACTGCACAGGAAGTTCCCGGCACTGACATGCAGGTTGGTAAAGTTGCAGCGCCCGCCGCCGGACATCAGAATCTTGCGACCGGCCTTGTTGCTGCGTTCCAGCACTCGAACCGTTTTGCCGCGCAGACCAGCCTGCCAGGCAGTCATCAGTCCGGCAGCGCCACCACCCAGAATCAATACATCATAGTGTTCAGACATAGAAATTTATTATTGTCCCGAGACGGTGCGCCGCAGATGTGCTGTCGACAGTGTGTGGCTGGCTATTGATCCACGCAAATGGCGTTGATGGCGATCTGAAATGTGGTGTCAACAGCAGGGCACCCGGAAGGTTTGTGTGAGAGAAACAAGTAAGAGGCGAAGAATAGCTGGTTGTCAGCCATTGCCGGTGTAACACCGGCTGTGAGGTGTTTGTTAAACCTGCGTTTGAGTTTACTGTGTTCACCAGCGCAGTGCCATTTTCGTCGGTTGTGTCATTGGAATTGCTGCTCGTGGTTAAAGCCGCGCGGTCGGTTGTCGATATCGCTGATTCCGTTGTGCGAAGTATTGGGAATGAACAGATTACTCACCGCAGTTGCCGTATTAGCTTTTTGTACCTGTACAGGTGCCAGCCCCGATTTCACCAGTGCCACCGTTTCGATCGATGAATACGTTGACGGTAAACCGGTTGCAGAATATGTAAACCGCTGGTGGCAATGGACTTTTACCATGCCGCCCGAACTGAGTCCCGTCAGGGACACCAGCGGTGAGCATTGTGATGTGGGTCAGTCCGGTGATGTCTGGTATCTGGCCGGTGGCTACGGGTCATCGACCATCAGGCGGAAATGTACCATTCCATACGGCAGGCACCTGTTTTTCCCGGTGATCAATATGGTTTACTTTCCCCGGTATGAAGCGTCGACATTCACGTGTGAAAGCGCCAAAACACTTGCAGCGCTTAACAATGATCAATTGCTCGATATATTCGTGGAGCTGAATGGTGTCTCGGCGTGGAATCCTGCGTCTACCCGTATAGCCTCCGGTGACTGCTTTGATGTGCTGGGTGCGGTACCGCGCGAATATAACCCGCCGGTGTTGTTTCCCTCTGCAACGGATGGCTACTGGGTCATGCTAAAACCGCTGGAAAGAGGGACGCATCGACTGGTGTTTCGAGCTGTATATGGACGTGAAAACGGTGCTTATGGAAAAATGGCACAAGACATAGAATACGACCTGATCATCGAGTGATACCTCCGGGGTGTGCGCTGTCGAACACTCATGCGCTGCCGGCCACGGCCGGCAGCGCGCACTGTTTTGTCTGTGAATTCCCACTCCAATTTGAGTGGCTTTCGTGACTACTGCTTTTGCATCGTTGTGGCAGCAAGTAAGGCGCAGGCTGCGTCTTGTTGTGCGTCTGGAAAGCCGGCAACGCCCACAGCACCTATTAACATTTTGTTGGATGAAAATACCGGGTGGCCACCGGGTATAGTGACTATGCGCGGGATCTTTCTGAACGCCGGGAATGCTTCCATAACGGGGGCGATGTCTCCGCTTGGCTGAAAGAAATTGAGTGCACTGTAGGCCTTCAGGTTGGCGCCCTCGTACGCGGCCGGTAGTACATCATCCATTCGCGCTGACGCAATAATCTGATCGGCACGGTCAATAACAACAATGGCTACATTGGCATTTGCTTTGACTGCCATGTCAATGCATGCACTGACTCCGGTGGCTACCCGTGTATAGGGTAGGAAGTCTCTGTTGCCCGACAATACCGGCGCACTGCTGATCAAACTGCAGATCAGCAGACTGATCATGAGTGAAGGTTTCATTGTTTGTCCTCAACAGTTATCTTAAAAACCGGGTTGAATCCTTTACCGCGAATAACGCCCGCAGCAAAGTCAGTGACGATTCGATTCGATTCGGTGCGAGCACCGTTGCTGTGGGCATGGCACTGCCTTCGATCAATGATGATGCCTCTTTGTCCAGCGTGACAGCAGCTATGCGTTTGCCGGCCGGCAGGTTAAATACAAAATAATTTCGATCGTGATTACCCTGTGGAGTCGGGCCGGACAGCTGTTTTGCGAAGTCACCGCTGCCCCAGCTGAACGCAATACTGTCGGCGCTGATATCTACCGAATATAACGTGATGAAATCAGGGAATTCGATATCTTTACCTACGGTAGAAAATTGATTGTTGACTAATCCGAATGCCGAAACATCGGTTTCTATATTGTCGGTTTGCTCTCCCTGGAAAGTGTTGGTAGCGACAACTTGCGCACCGGTGAGACCGCTCGAATGATCATTCGCCAGTGCCGACTGGGTGGTGATGGCGAGTAGTGCCATGGTAAAAGATGTGATGTTTTTCATAGACCTGCCTTGTACCTGATTCAGTTAACAACGGGGTTATCGATTAAGTGCATAGCTGCTTAGTCTGAAGGACCCTGGCTTGACCACTTTGTTGATCTCTGAGGTGAGTTCAGTCCAGCTTTGCGCCTGTGCGTTTAGCTCCTTCATGGCTTCATGCGATAGCCAGTAATTAATGCACAGCCAATTACCGTCCTCACCTTGCGCAACGGTGCGATATAGCAGAGTGTCGTTCTGGTTCATACGGATGGTTATGTCTTCAAAAAAAGCGCGCACCTCTGCTGGATCAGCACCGTCCGCCTGAGTGAAATTCACTATTTCGACGTGCGTGGGAACTCGTACATCTGCTGCACCTACCTGCCGTGTCATACCACCTCCAGCCAGCTGCAGCGGTACCTGCAACGCAGTCGGGCGGCTTTGCGGCGTATCAAGCGGCTTACCATTGACCGGTCGGGCGCCAAAGTACAATAAGCCCGATGCCACATAGAGCACCTCGAATTCGTTGGACGGTGTGTCTGCGGCAACGCCCATCACAGAACAGCCGGTTTTATAAATGTTCTGTTCTACACCTGTCTGCCAGCGCTCGTTGCCACAGGCACCGGGTTGTGCCGAGTTCAGGAAGTCACTGAAACCATCCCTACGAGGTGTGATAGTGAGGTAGTCGTTTACAATCAGATCAACGTTTTTAGCACCGCTGACCACATCGGATGCGCCCAGTACACGAACCTCTCCGCCAAACTTCAGTTCTACCAGAGGGGTACTGCAGTTGGCATCTGCGAAAGTGGTGAAGTGCGCATCTATTCGATCGCCGTTGAAAATGACGCTTCTTGTGAGGTGCCAGGGGTTAACACCGTCGGGACCTGCCTGCGGGCGTAGCTCACAACTTGTGCTGATCCAGGTGCCGTCGAGCGCCGGCATATCCGTCGCAGAGAAACCTGTTTCAGTGGCACAAGCCAAAGCTGAAATAAGGGTTAACACGGAAAATTTTTTCATCGCTGTTCTCCTGTTGGGAGACAGGAGTTTTGCAAAGCTGATGAAATGATTCCAATTGATGTTTATGATAATGGTATGAATGAAAATAATGTAAATCTGGCCCGTCTGGATTTAAATCTGCTGACGGCCCTGCATGCGCTGCTCACGCATGCTTCTGTATCTGTTGCCGGAGAATCTGTCGGGCGAACGCAATCGGCTATGTCTCACAGCCTGTCAAGACTGCGTGAGCATTTTCACGATCCGCTGCTGGTGCGAGATGGCTGGGCAATGACACTAACACCGTTCGCCGAGTCTCTGTTACCTCAGGTGCTGCAGGTATCAAATGCACTGGCAAATCTGTTTGACGGGTTCGTGCCTTTCGATCCGGTTTCCAGCACACGTACCATTCGAATCGCCACGCGGGATATCTGCGTTCCGCTGTTGACTCCGCTGGTTGCTGCAATTGCTAAGGCTGGACCGGGTATGACGGTAGATTTTATCGAAACGCCGGCTATTCGAGAGGCTGTAGCTTCTATGCAGGCCGATATCGGTTTCGGGTTCGGCTCCGAAAAAGCGTCTGCCAACCTGCAGGTGCGTAAGGTGGCAGAGCTCTCGTGGTGTGTGTTTGCGCCGAAGAAGCACCCCTACCTCAAAAGTCAAAGTATGGTGACATGGAAGAACGCCCGGCACATCGTGGTCGGCCAGCCCGGTGAGTCCAATGGTCCGATCGAAACCAGAGTCAAAGACCTTAAGGTAAGCCGTCAGGTGCTTTGCTATGCCCCCAACTTTAATGCCGCGCTCACCCTTGCCGCCGACTGTAACGCACTGTTTACGACCCTGAAGGAACCCTTTGCTGTTAACGGATATCCACGCGGGTTGCTGCCT
The DNA here is from genome assembly GCA_020631335.1 of Chromatiales bacterium. Classification (GTDB taxonomy): domain Bacteria; phylum Pseudomonadota; class Gammaproteobacteria; order Granulosicoccales; family Granulosicoccaceae. The sequence goes on along the minus strand of JAHDHK010000008.1, from coordinate 27,059 downwards.
GCAGGGACGCCTTCACAGTTCAAGTTGCCACCGGCACCGGCGATTCTGACCTTGCGTCGTGACTGGGGTAATCCGTTTGAGTTATGGCTGGCCGATCTGTGTAATCGCTTTACGATAAAATCCGCTCGAGCATAATACACACTTATGCATCGGGTTGACGGACTGTGCCAGTAGCGCGGCCAGCGCTGCCTTTTTACTAATATTGCGTGTTAGATGCTGCGTTACATACTACGCACAGGCGGTATCTAATCCAGTATGAACCCCTTGTTACGGATAAATGATCCGAAGTCGGTTCGCTGCGGTTGTGCGTATTGTCTTGCCTTGTCCTCCGACCAGCCGTATGTTCCTGAGGTGCCGAACTGCGCTACGTTGCGTTGTTGTGCGTAAGGTTGTCGAGTATTGCGATAGAGGTCATAGGCCTCAACTTCCGGTTTGACTGCTGCTTCACTGAATTGATTGTGGTGCACGGTGACTGATAGCGGCAGCCTCGGGCTGATTTCCGGTGGTTGCGCGGGCCAGCCGATTGCCAGCCCGGCAATCAGAAATACATGGTCAGGTAAATGAAGCAGAGTGCTAATGGCTTCGCAGTGGTTGCGTATCTGACTGATCGGACAACAACCCAGTTCAACTGTTTCCGCAGCGGTTACAAACGCAGACATGGCAATGCCTGCATCGACTGCAGCGTTAAAGAATGCATCGAGGTGGTCGTTTGGAAACGGTTTAACGCTCCACTCGCTCAGTTGCCGCTGCCGTCTATTATTACCCAGAAAAACTAGCATTACCGGCGCATCGGCTGTCCAGCTGTCTTTACCGAGCAAGGCTTCTATTTTGTTGCGCAGGTTGCTGTCTTTAACAATCAGGATGTCGCGTTGCTGCAAATCACTCTTGGTGGGTGATGCCAATGCTACTGCACACAACATGTCTATCAGCGCGTCATTTACCGGTTTGTTTAGAAATTGCCGACACGATCCGCGTGCAGCCATAAGTTCAAGTGCGGGGTTGCTTTCAGAAGGAAGCGCCGGCACATTTTTATATCTTTCAGTCAAAGACTGCTGCAGTGCTGTTGGCTTATGAGTCATGTTCAGCCGCTTCGTATATAGTAGTAGTGGTCAGAGATGCGCCGGGTATTAACACGGCTGATTGTTGCAGGCGGGTGTCAGTCATCAGCATCTATACTGTCTTTCTTGCATCATCTAATACAGTAATTCTATGCATCTCTCTCGATTGTGGCAGGTAGTCCGCAGTGGCGTAGTGGGAGGTGCATTGATTATCCCAGATTGCCAGTGTACCGGCAGACCACCTGAAGCGGACCTGGTTTTCCGGCTGTTCTATGTGTCGAAATAAATAGTCGAGCAGGCGTCTGCTTTCGGTGGCCCGCATGCCGACTATCTGCTGGGTAAAACTTTCATTGATATACAGGAATCGTCGGCCGGATACCGGGTGTGTTTTTACCATTGGATGAATAGCACTGCCAAACTGCTGGTGCGCTTCATTGAGTCTGCCGGCGTCGGTTTCGTGCAGGGTGAAGTTATTTCTGAAGTCGCCCATATCGTGAACGGCCTGAAGTTCTTCAATTTCCGACTGGACTCCTGAAGATAAAGAATCCCATGCGCTGCACAATGATAGCCACAGGGTATCACCCCCGCAATCGGGTACTTCTCTGGCGATCAGTAAACAGGCGAACGGTGGATTTTGCCTGTATGTCATATCGGTATGCCAGCCACCGGTGTCCGGCGGATTGCCAGCTCCACTGCGCAGTATCATTATGTGTTCGGAATCGGGGTGCCGTGGATACAAGGGGTTGGGCAGTTGTGGTTCGCCCAGAGACTGTGCGAGAGATAAATGGATGGCCGGGCTGATCTCCCGGCCGGTAATGAAAATTACCTGGTGTTCAATGAGCGCCTCGTATATTTGCACCCGGGCGGCTTTGTCTGTTAGTTCTCTGAGATCTATATCGCGTAATTCAGCGCCGATCGCAGGTGTTAGTTTTTGTACTTTCATGGTTGGTTCACCCGACTCAGCCAGTGACTGCTATTCCGATAATTATGCAGTGACTGCCGCGCAGTATAAAGCGTCAGCCAGAATTTGAGGGAGAACAGTCCGGCCTGGCAGCGACAGCCGACAACACAGATGCATATTAGCAATTACGCTGTTAAGGCGGTAAATTACCGGGGTGTAGAACCTAATTACTCAAGAGCGTACCTGTGTTTATTGATGGTGTATTCAGATCTCTCGATCCAATGCTTAAGGCTTGTCTTTCAGATCCCACATTCGATCCGCAAGACTATTACGAGAAACTGGAAAAGGCAGAAAATACCGAAAAAATCTGGGGTGACCTTCGCTCTATAGATGCTAAAAGCAGTGGTCTGCTGACCCATATATCAGTGATGTTTGTCGTGCTGGGGTTTCTGGCTGCTGATGTCGACAGTGTCTTTCTGAGGGCATTACTGACGATCGAGTTTCTGGCCTACATTTTTGCTGCGATGGTATTGTTGCGATGTCTCGATATGACCGGACCGCCACTGAATGATCTGCCGGATGATCCTGTGGAAATTAGAAAAGTGCAGGCGCGCGAGGGGTTGCTGAGAAAGGCGTTGTATGTGCGTGTATTGCGACTGGTATATATACTGACTGCCTTGTTGATTCCTATTGTCGGTATTAAGTTGCTTGTATACTGAAACGAAAGACAATCGCACGGGCCGGGTTGCAGCATCGGCTGTAACGGTATGTTGCTTTTGCGTTCAGTGAGTTGATGTGCCGTCGTGGATCAACAGTATAAAAGCCGGATTCAGAGCGTGCCCTTAGTGATGTTAATAGCCTGCTCTCGCTGGTGATCAGGTTATATTGCTGTGAAAAATACATGTCGTTGTGCACACAGTGGAGCCATGGTCGTAATTTTACAGCGCGAGCCACAGAGCTGGCTATACTACTATTCTAAAGAGATAACACTTCGGCATCTCACTGACTTTTGCCGTAATTCAAAAGGATTTGAATAGATGAAACTAAAATACATAACCACTCCTCTGGTATGCCTGATGGCTGCCTCCTGCGCTTCGGTGCCGTCCTCTTCTGATACCCCGGCACTGCCACCCGCCGATATAGCCACGCCTGTTTCAGAACCCGGGAGCGCTCGCCCGCAAGGCGGAGTACGCCCTATCCCTCCAGAATCCATGATTGCTCAGGCCTGTGACATTAAGGGAGCTATAGACTGGATGGCAGGGCAGAAAATTATCTATTCCCGAAGTCCTGCGGAAGAATGGCGTGACTGCAGTGGAAATTTTCTGCGATTATCCAGTTACATTGCCTCTCAGTGTCCGGGGGTAGAAATGGCAGCACCCCCCGGTATTAAAGCGTATAGACATGGCCGTGATAACAAGAGGCCGGGCCGGGCAACGGCTCGAACTACCCGTGGTCTGGCGCAATGGTATGACGTGAAGGGGATGTTTATTCCGATCTATTACGACAATACCGAACCCGGTCAGGCACCTGTCGCGTTACAGGAGATCAGGAACAAAATTAAAACTGGCTCTGTCTTGTGGTTCTCCCGTCGTACGCCACAATCGTCTGATGGCAAAGCGGCGCTATACAATGAAACTTCGGGTGCAATCAATCATATGGGTACCGTGGTTGATGTAACCCGGGACAGTGCGGGTAATGTGGTGGAGTGGACCATGTATCATGGTCAAAACGAGAGAAAAAATAACGAGATTACCACTCACTGGTGGAACTGGCCGGCCGCCTATACCAGCAGGGGGCAGACATATCCTCCCGGCGGCTACTGGAGTCAACGTATTGTGGGTTTTGCAGGTAGTCTGATCCCGTCAGCCAGAATCCGGTTGTCCGAAAATACCAATCAGTAAGCCGGGCAAAGCGTTGTGCGATGATATTTTCTGCGTCTGCAGGGTCATTGTGCTTCAGCTAAATCTGACGCTTGTATCTTCCGGGGGGGTATTCCGACGGCCCGCCGTTTGGAGTGCTGCTTTGAATGGTGGCTGTCCGGTTACGTGGCGATTACCGGGTCGGTAAACTGACTTGTCGATAAGTCAGTTGATAATGAAAAAGAATATACCGCTGAATATGTTCAGTTGAACTCTAAAAAGGTAAACATTTTTTCATCGGTTATGCGCTGTGAAAGGTGCGCCTGGCTGTTTCGATGAGTTATTGATCTGCTTGCTTGAGTGCTGTTCAAATGATTAATGGTTGTCGGGTTTGTATTTTTCTAACAGCCAGAAAGGGTTTGTTTTAAACTGTTCCCAGTCTTTTTTCAGGTCGGTATGTAATTGAAGTATATGTTGCTGTTCGGCCGCATCCAGTGAGCTCCACACGTCTTTGCGTCGACTATTCTTTAGCAGCCTTTCGATATAATTAATCAGGTTATAACACATCGTAAACTGCCCGCAGGCAATGAGTTTGTCGAGTCGGTTCTGAGTGATGTCTTTTTGCGAAAACCACAGTGTAGTGGGCATGGTGTTAGCTGATTCGATTACCTGTATCATTGCTTCGGGTAATGCCTCACGTGCCTGGCTATGTAGCGTATAGATATTATTCGCCTTAACCCTGTAGCTCCAGTCACCTGAACGATAGAGTTCCTGCATTTGCAGTTGCCGGATTCTGCGAAGGAAGATGTCTGAAGTCATTTTCAATACTGAGGTTACTCGAAATTTGAGGAGATAAATCAGTATGTAAATGGGGGTTTTCTTCAGTATTTGCAGGTGTGCCAGCAGTTCCTGTGATCTGGCATCGCCAAAAATTTTGTTGACTGCTTTTGTGATGGTTCTGTTAATAAGGAAATAGACCACGAACCAGATACCCAGCAGTGTCAGTACGACAGTGCCGGCGATGACTCCGGCAATAGGTAGAATTCCTAGTAGCAGCAATGCGCCTATCAGTAGCGCGACTAAAGTACCAAACTGATTGATACGCTTGATAGAAAAGGCGTTTTTTAGAAGGCCGTGTTTCAGCGTCGGTACGACATAGGGCTCCATTGATTTGGCCGATACATCCGATACCAGAAAAGTGCCGATAAACGGGTTGCCGTCTTTGCGATTTCTTGATTCAGCGAGTTTTACCCCTTCGATGCCCTGATTATCGATAACACCGCCATCCATTACAGCGGTGTCAGGGTAGGGTGGTTTGTCATCGGGACGGTTGTTCCACGCTCGTTCCACTGCGCTGTCTGGTCCGTCGCTGAAGTCTCCGGGCATGATCATCGGTTCGAATCCGCCCGGGAAGCAACTTGATGCTGCTGCGGCATCTGCAAGTCTTACTTCGGTTGCGGCATCCCTGGTGATTTTCAGGTAATTGTTACCGAATCGACCATGTCCGTCTGTTTCCTGAAATCGAAACTGCATGCCGAAGCCGAATTCAGATGCTCCGAAAATAGCGTTTTTGATATGGGATTGCTGCCCCTGGTAGAGCGTATTGAAAGTGGCGCCGTCGAAGAATTCTTCGTTGTACACCTCGGAAAATGCGTTGATCAGATCGCGGGTTTTTGTCTGATTCGTCCACTGGGCCGGTTTGTTCAATTTTTCCAGAGCCAGGTCCACTAACCTGTTTTTCCTTAACAGGCCGTACAACGTGTTGAAGCAGTCGCTGAATTCTTTACCTTGCGCAAGCTTCAGTGTGTACATTATGCCGGTGAGTGTTCCACCTGAAATAGTCGAGAGTATGCTGACCTTTTTCAGCAGTGATTCTGTTTTGTATGAGCGGTGATCCAGGTACGACAATGACCCCAGATGATAGGCGGTTGCCCGGAACCCGCCCCCGGATAACGACACGGCAATATTGGTGAACGGTGCGGGAATCTTCGGTGTTTTCGTGGTTTCGCTTTCCATGGCGGATGTTCTGGCTTCCGTGGTGATAAGGATTCATTTCGACAGTGACAGTGAGCAGGCATCTCCAGTTTGTCACTACCGGCTGAAGAACAGGCAGCTGAAATCTCTTGTTACTGAGCGGTACACAAATAGTGTAGTAGTTGTGGGTAAAAACAGCACTCTTGGGGGATGACAGGATTGATAAATACCGGCATAAAGCAGCCCCGGGTATTTGTCTGACGGGTGTCTGTGTGGCGTGAAGCCGATTCCATACCCGGAGTCGGGGTTGTGCTGCTCTGACACGCAGGTGCTTACAGTACTTTACCGCTAAGGCGTTCGTATGGGTACCCGGTTGCATCAATGTTGGTGAATTGGCGGCAGTGTAGTTCGATGTTGAAACCCCGGCCTGCTAAATCACCGTGCGGAGTATGCACCTTCATATCGTGTTATAGTGAATTTTTCTCGATAAGGAGTATCGAGCACCGGCAATTCTGCCATCGATTAAAACTTTAAATAATTCCTCTCATCATGCCAACACACGATAACGATTTTCTAGTCATACCGGCGATGCATCTGAAGGGAGGGAAGTCATTCGATTTTACTCAGTACTCAGAGTCTGATTCAGCCTTACCCGATGTTGTCGAGCCTGTGGCTTGCGCGCAATACTGGATTGAGCAGGGTGCAGGATGGATTCATGTGATTAACGTCGATGCCGCCCATGACGAAGACGCCAGTCATCACTGGCCGCTGGTAGAACAGATATGCAAGCTGCCGGTGATGATTCAATACGGTGGCGGTATTCGCACCATGGAAGATATTGACTGGGCCATACGAATTGGTGTGACCAGAGTGCTGATTAACACCGCTGCTGTCGAAAACCCGATGATGGTCGCTCAGGCCATTGCAAAATATGGCAGTGAGCGTTTTGCGCTTTCTATTAACACCGATCCGCAGGGGGAAGTCATGACTCACGGCTGGAGTATGGCTGGTGGTCAGAAAGCAGTAACACTGGGTGTACAGATGTACCGGCTTGGTATAACCACAGCAATACATAATCGTATTAATGCCGATGGTTCAATGAGTGGTGCAGATTTAGAGGTGTCCAAAGAGCTTTCTCAGCTGACCGGTCTCAATGTCATTGTCGGTGGCGAAGTACGTGATATGGACGATGTTGTCGAGTGCTATAACCACAGTGGTATCAGTGGCGTATTGATCGGTAAGGCATTGCATACCGGTAAAATCATTTTGAAACAGGCGTTAAAGGCGACAACCAGGAAAATTGCTTTTGAATCTGCGTTACCGCAATGGAAGCAGGAGCAGAGTTCATTAAAAGGGCAAATTCGATATGCGTTGTCAGCTCAGAATCTGTCTAATCATCTGCCCGAAGATAAAGTGCTCAGAACGCTTGATGCCGGGGGTGGTAACGGTATAGACAGCCTGGCTCTGGCGCAGTCGGGGTACCAGGTGGATCTGGTGGATACATCGCTATCCATGTTGCATGATCTTCAGGCCGGTGCTGATCAGTCCGGGGTTGCCCATCAGTTGAAGACACACTCTTTTGATATCAGGGAAATCCGCAAGCGATTCTCTGCCGATACTTTCGATCTGCTGCTTTGTCACAACGTTATTCAATATTCCGATGACTGGGAAGATCTGCTGACCTCAATGATTGCGCCTTTGGCATCAGGCGGGCTGTTCTCACTGATGACACGCAATAAGCATTCTGTGCCTTTCGATGCGAGCCTCGATGATTATGAGATTGAACAGCTGCACGAATTGCTCGAGCAGCCGCAGGGCAAGTCCGGTGTGTTCGATACCGATATCTCTTTTTTTACCAGCGGGTTTCTCTGTCAGTGGCTTTCCTGCCACGGTTTTAATGTCGTCGCAAATTACGGTGTGTTTTGTATGTATAACCATCCAAACCTGTCACCGACCTATGAGGGAGCGGTAAATATAGACAAACTGCTGACGATGGAAAAACATCTCGGGGAGAATTCGCCATACAGGGAGACAGCCCGGTATATTCAAATAATTGCGCAGAAGGCCTGGCGTTAGCGAGGATGTTTATCCGCCGGTGGTATGTTGAGTGATGTATCGAATCCAATCGGTGGCAGATGCGAAGCCCGGCATTGATTGTTGATGATCACCTGGCTGCGTGTCGATCTGCAACCGCGCGCTGTCTGCGCGGTGCGATCCTGATAAGCAGTGCTGGATACAAGGTAACTGCGGGTGAAATGGTGTTAACCGCTCAAGTTATTTAGCAGGTCGTCGTTAATCACGTGATTATAACGATCACAGAGTAGGCTATGCCAAACAGCCCGAGGGCGGCTCATACGCCAGTTGCCTATCCACGCTTAGCAAAACAGGGCGGTTTTTCACTCATTGAAGTGATGGTTGTTATAGCCATTATCGGTATCCTGGCATCGTTTGCTATCCCCGCATACTCGAACTTTGTACTCAAAGCTGATATGGCAGAGGTGTTGACTATTGCGGACTCGATGCGCAAAAAAGCCGCTGAGTTTCAAACCATTAAACGACGTTGGCCCATTGAAGGCACCGAGGATATGTCTGTGCTCGGGGTAAATGTCGCCGAGGACTTCGCCAGTGACAGTATTGTCCGCGCTCATCTGGGCGATCGTTCGGGCCGTGGCCAGGTGTATGTCCTGGTAACCGATAAATTCACTGGTTCACAGGAGTGGATACGCTACAACATGACAGTAGCGGCGGGCGGCTCGATTAGCGGAACCTATTGTCAGCCGGGTGATTCTACCAGTGCGGCGCTGAGCGCTTATTTACCCGAGCAGTGCTAAAGCCAAAATTGCAGCTCACGCTGTGCACAACACGGTGTCATTGCCATACGAGCCCGGCGCAGCTCGTATGACGCTTAGTTGATTGCCTTGAATACCGGCGCTTACGCTGAAGGCAGCAGCGTCGTTTGCCAGCCAACCATTTTCCAGTCGCCGTTTTCCACCACCCATATCTGTGTATAGCGGGCATTGAAATCCTTATTGTTGCCACCGGCGATCACATGGACATGTATCTTGCCATTGATAATGACCGTGTCGCCAAAGCGACGATAGTCCTGTCCGGTGCTTTCCAGCGCTTTGTACTGGTAAAAACCATCTCGCAATTTTTGCAGGTAAAGCGCACGATCTTCATCGGTGCTGCTGCTGTGAACATAGTGCAGACTCGAGCCAAGAAAGGATTCGACTTTGTCTATGTCACCCGCCAGCAAAGCCTGTGTGCGCTGTGCGTCGAGCGCTTTGATGGTGTTGAAAACCGCTTCGTCATTCATGGGATTGTCACTTGAGTCAATTGAATCCCGATTCTAACAGGCTATGGCGAAACTGTTTTGCCGGCGCTAACCCAGGCCCGGTGTGGTTAGCGTCCCTCGGTTCCGTCAAAGGTCTCACCCAGTGAAAACGGTGAGTGCAGCCGCATACGTGCCCGATCGGTGGAAATAACCGCCAGCACAATAATAGTGACGATATAAGGCAGGCTGGATAACAGCTGCGACGGGATTCCCGCCCCCATGGACTGAGCGATAAGCTCTCCCAGTGAGACCATACCGAAAAGCAGTGCGCCAAATGCGATGCGCCCTGTTTTCCAGGTGCCGAACACCACCAGTGCCACTGCAATCCAGCCGCGACCGGCGATCATGCCGTCGGCCCAAAGTGGTGTGTAGATCGTTGACGCATACGCTCCGGCGAAGCCGGCCAGCAATCCGCCGAAGGCGACACAACAGTAGCGGATAAGAAATACCGGAAATCCCAGTGCCTGTGCAGCGTGCGGGTTTTCACCGGTGGAGCGAATAGCGAGCCCCAGCCGGGTATGTTTGAGTGTGAAACCGATGATTAAAGCCAGCAGGAAGGTCAAATAGACCACTGGATGCTGCTGGAAAAGTACCGCGCCGATCAATGGAATTTCGCTTAAGACCGGAATATTGATGCCGGCGGAGGAGGCAATGGTCAGGCTTTCATAGTCGCGGCCTATCAGCGCCGACAAACCCAGCCCCAGTATGCCCACGGCCAGGCCGGTTGCCACCTGATTGGCCAGAAACGTAATGGCTGTGATCGCGAAAATCAAAGAGAGCAGCACGCCGGCCAATCCGGCACCGGCAAAGCCCGCTATGTGGCTGCCGGTCTCGTAGGTGACGACAAAGCCGACCGCGGCGGATACGGCCATCATGCCTTCGACACTGAGATTAAGCACGCCGGATTTTTCAGCCACCAGTTCACCCAGCGCGGCCAGTAAAAAGATAGTGGCGGCGCTGAAGGTTCCCGCCAGGAAGAATTCCAGAGTGCTCACGTGGGCTGACCTTCAGTGGTAGACGAGGAGGCGTGACGAAGCGGTCTGATTTGATAATTCACCAGGGTGTACGTGGCAAGATAAAAAATCAGCAGCAGCCCCTGGAATACATGGACAGCACTGATGGGCAGATTAGCCGACACCAGTGCGACGTCTCCGCCTATTTGCAGCACAGCAACGAAAAATGCGGCGAAAACAATGCCCACCGGGTTCAGTGCACCCAGGTATGCGACGATGATCGCTGAATAGCCGTAACCTGAAGTGACGGATCGCTGTAACTGACCGATAGGGCCGGCAACCTCACTCATACCAGCCAGACCTGCCGCAAACCCGGCCAGCAATAAACTCACCCAGACGGCTTTTTTGGCGCTGAAGCCCGCATAGGTGGCTGCCTGTGGTGCCAGGCCGCCTACCACCAGCTTGAAGCCGCCGAAATGACGCTCCATGAATAGCCAGACTGCGACTGTGAATATAATTGGAATAATAATGGAGGTGTTCAGCCTGACCCCTGAAAACAGCGGACTGAACAGAGCCTCGTTTTGAAACATCACGGTTTGTGGAAAATTGAATCCCATCGGATCTTTCCACGGGCCGAGCAACAGGTAATACAATAATTGCAGTGCGATAGAGGTGAGCATGAGCGTCACCAGTATTTCATTGGCGTTAAAGCGTGTTTTAAGCCATGCGGCAATCGCCGCCCATGACATACCACCGGCTGCGCCCAGGGCGATCATTGCCGGTAGTAACCAGCCCGACGTACTGTCGACGAAGTATACCGGTACTGAGCTGGCGGCAATCGCACCGATAATCATCTGCCCCTCTGCACCGATGTTCCATACCTTTGCGCGAAAACCAACCGCCAGTGCCTGAGCTATGAGCAACAGTGGCCCGAACTTCAGGAACACTTCGGTGATCGAATAAAAATTTTCAAAGGGCGCAATAAAAAAAGAGTGCAGCGTTGAGCCCACTGGCTTGTTCAATATAAGCAGTAACAGTGAACTGGTGATGACAGACAGCAACACAGCCAGAAGTGGTGTGAGCAGCAGCATGCGTCTCGATGCACGCTCACGTCGATCAAGCTTAAACTGCATGGCCGTCACCCGTGTTACTGTTATCGCCGTGGCTGCCACGCTGGTTGTGGCTGATCATGTATTCACCGATATCGTTCGGGGTGACTTCGGCGGTGGTCAGTGAGGGCGATAATCTGCCACTGTTGATAACATGTATTCTGTCGGTAACTTCGAAGAGTTCTTCGAGTTCCTCAGACACAATTAAAATGCCGATGCCGGTATTACGAAGATCTATCAGGCGTTGCCTGATTGCGGTTGCAGCCCCGATGTCGACACCCCAGGTGGGTTGTGCGACAAACAGCAATCGAGGCGACAGCATCAACTCGCGGCCGATAATAAACTTCTGTAGATTGCCACCCGACAGTGAGCCTGCCATTGCCTGCGCACCTCCACATCGAACGTCGAATTTTTCTATGCACTCATCGGTGTAGCGTTTTAGTTTGCCGCCTCTGATGAATCCCTGTGACAGCATGCCCTGATAAAACGTGGTCAGTAAGGTGTTTTTTGCCAGTGACATGACCGGTACTGCGCCGCGACCGAGCCTTTCTTCGGGGACAAATGCAAACCCCAGCGCACGGCGTTCTGCAGCGCCGAGACGGGTAACCGGTTGACCGATCATTTTGATCGATTCGGCAGGCAGGTGTTTTTCCATCTGCTCCCCCGATATCAGCCGCGACAGCTCTTTTTGTCCGTTGCCGGACACACCGGCGATGCCGACAATCTCGCCGCTGTTTACCTGTAGATTGATATCGTGAAGGCTGGTGCCGAAAGGATCGTCACTGGAGACAGTGACCGCATTCAGCTGCAGTAACGCGTGGTCACTGCTCTGCGAATTCGATGATGTTTGAGCGTTTGATCCGGTGTTAACACCGGCGACTTCATGGCCGATCATCAGGGTGGCGAGTTCCTGTGTGCTGGCACGGGCCGGATTGATCGATCCGGCAACTTTACCGCCACGCAGTACGGTGGCGGTATCACATAAATCGCGAATTTCCTCGAGCTTATGCGAGATAAACAGAATCGCCACGCCACTATCGCGCAGTTTCCGCAATGCTTCAAACAATGCGCTGATATGCTGTGGCGGTAAGACAGATGTCGGTTCGTCGAGTATTAACAGTTTCAGGTCCTGTAGCAGACACCGGATAATCTCAACCCGCTGACGCTCTCCAACCGACAGAGAATGTACTGATGCATCGGGGTTAACCTTCAGTTGAAAGCGTTCGCCGATATCGATGATCTTTTGCGATAGCACCTGCCGACTGCCGGCGATTGTCAATGATATGTTTTCGACAACGCTTAAGGTCTCAAACAGTGAGAAGTGCTGAAAAACCATGCCGATACCCAGTTTGCGGGCAGCGGCCGGATTGCGCAGTTCAACACGCTGACCCTGCCAGTATAATTCCCCACTATCGCTTTCGATAAGCCCGTAGACCAGCTTCATCAACGTGGATTTGCCCGCACCGTTTTCACCGAGCACCGCGTGAATAGAGTTGGCGTGCACTTCCAGACAGATGTTGTCATTAGCAACAACAGCAGGATAGCGCTTGGTGATATTGCGAAGTGACAACAACGCCGGACTTGCAGTCATAAGGAGGGCTTTAGTAAGCAGACGCTGTGATTAAAGACTAACCACAGCGTCGCATGGGTAGCAGTGAGTGAGGTTATTTAGGCAAAGGAGAATTAACGCCTTCCACATGCCAGTCCATACCCAGAATTGCACCGTCTTCCAGTCTTTGGCCGGTGGGAATGACTTCTTCGCCTGCCTGGTTAACCAGCGGTCCGTCGTATACGTGGCGTGCACCGGAGGCGATCTCTTCATGCATGGCCTGTATTCGAGTCATCATGTCGCTGCTGATGTCGCTGCTCCAGTCTTCCACGACCACAACATCGTCGTCCATGCCGAGCCATTCGTTGGCACCTTCAAAAGTACCGGCCAGGTGCGCATCGACAGAAGCCACAAAAAACGGTGCCCAGTCTGTTTTGACCACACCGAGGTATTTAGTAGGTGCGTATTCTTTCATGGAGCTGTTGAGGTTGAATACATAAGCACCGGCTTCTTCACCGACGGTAACAACTGATGGCGTGTCCTGAGCATTAGAAAACAGAATGTCTGCACCACCGGCCAGTAGTGCCTTGGCTGAATCCTGTGCTTTAGCCGGATCAAACCATGAATTGATCCAGATAACGTCTACGGTTATGTCGGGGTCTATACTGCGTGCGCCCAGGGTAAAGCCGTTGATGGTTGAGATTAGTTCCGGGATCGCAAAGGCAGACACCACACCGAGCTTTTTGGTTTTAGTTAGCTCTGCTGCTGCCATACCCATTAAATAGGCACCTTCATAGTACTTGGCAGTAAATGGTGAGAAGTTCTTTGCTGTCTTGTAGCCGGATGCATGCAGAAATGTGCGTTCAGGGTTGCGTTGAGCGAGCTTCAGTCCGGCATTCATATAGCCGAAAGAGCCGAGTAACAGAAACTCATGACCGTCGCCGATCATCTTGTTCATGATTCGATCTGCGTCGGGCCCCTCCTGTATGTTTTCTATGGTGCTGACATTGACCTTGTCGCCATATTTCTCCACCACGGCGGCAATACCTTCATTGAGGGCATGTGACCAGCCGACGTCGGCAATCGGTGAGGGCAACAGCACACCGATCTCCAGTGTGTCTGCCTGTGCGGTGCCGAACATGCATCCGGCGGTGACAATAGCAGCAAGTGCTTTTGACATTCTGTTCATAAAAAATTGTCTCCTGTTGATATGTGTAATCTACATCGTTGAACTACAAATTCGGGTACACCACGCGTTCGACGTGCTTTTGTGCCTGTGCAAACAATTGCTGTTCATCCAGGCCCGGGAACTCTCCGTTGCGCCATACGACACGGCCGTTGATCATGGTGAGATCAACCGGGGCTGAGATACCGACTTTGGCAATCAGACTTTCGGGGGCGTGTGTCGCACCAATGAAATCAACCTTGCGTGTATCGAGCATAAACAGATCGGCCGCCAGTCCTTCTGTCAGTCTGCCGAGATCCGGCCGCTGCAAAAGATCTGCACCGCCGCGTGTGGCATAGTGCAGGAAAGCGTTTGGTTCCGGCACGCTAAACTCATGCTGCGATGCTACCAGTGCCTGCAGCATATACGCACTGTGAATGCAGTGCATCAGATTGGAGTTGTCATTGGAGGCAGCGCCATCCACCCCGAGCCCGATGCGTACGCCGGCCGCGTGCATTTGTGCGATCGGGGTGACCTCGGCACCCACCAGATAAACCGGCTCGGGGCAGTGTGAAACGCCCGTGTTTGTGCGAGCCAGTGTGGCTATTTCATCGGTGTTCAATTCCCAACAGTGGGCAAGCCATACATCGCTGCCGACAAAGCCGATGTCTTCACACCAGTCGACCGTGCGCATGCCGGTTCGCTGACGGATAACTTCACTTTCACCCTCTCCGACGTGGCTGTGGAGCAGCACTTTTTTATCGCGTGCAAGGGCAATGGATTCGATAAACGTATCGACATAGGAATTGACGGGCTGGCAGGGGGCGATTACTACCTGACGCATGCTGCCGGGTGAGGCGTCGTGATAGTTATCAATCAACCGTGCACAGTCTGCGATGAACTCGTCAGTGCTTTCGCGCATCTCATCAGGGATAGTGCTGCCCTGCGATTTTGGCAGGGTGTTTCCACCCCGGCCGGCGTGAAACCGCATACCCAGTAAATCGGCAGCCTCAAATTGCCGGTCGATCAGTTGTTTTCCTGCATGGCGCGGAAAATTGTACTGATGATCGAATGCCGTGGTGCAGCCATGTTTAATCAGCTCTCCCATCGCTGCCACCGAAGAGTGATAGAAGCAATCTTCATCGAGCTGTGAAAACAACGGGTAAATACGATCAAGCCACTCGAGTACAGAGAGTTTTGTCCAGTCCAGGTGCGCATGGTTGCGTACAAAGCACTGAAAAAAATGATGATGGGTATTGATTAAGCCGGGATAAACAAAGTGCCCGGTGGCATCAATAATGGTGGTATCTGATTCAAGTGCTGACGCATCGATGTGCTTTTCTATGCGCGCTATCGTGTTGCCTTTGATCAGCAGATCGGTGTTGCGCAGTACGGTGTTGTTGTCGTCGCAGGTGACAACCGCATCGCAGGACTTCAGTAATATGTTCGCCATCGGTCAGGCTACCGTATCTGAGAGCGGCGAAGCGTCCGCTCCGGCAGGGTTGCGCAAGGTATGAAGTTCAAAAATACCCGGCATCGTGATAAAGCCGTCGAGGCAGCGCACCGCATGCAGCCAGCTGCGAATGGCCGGGTAGTTGTCGTGTTCGATGTTGGCATCGGGACTTAATGCGGTATAAGGGAAGCAGGCTATGTCGGCGATAGTGGGTGAACTGCCTGCGAGCCACGGGTGTCCGTGGATACGTTGTTCGGTCAGGTGGCTTTCAAGCTCCCTGAGCGCTTTGATCGCGCCGGCTCTGGTGGGGGCGGCATCGAGCGGTTTGTTTAACATGGTATGCAATCGCAGCTCACCGACCGTGGCGCTCAGGCGTGACGCAAAAGCAAGCCATTGCATAATGCCGGTTATCTGTGGCTGGTTGTGTGCCGGCCACCAGGTGTTATCGACGTCATACTGTTGTGCCAGCCATACCAGCATGGCCTGAGTCTCAGTGAGGATTTCATGGTCTGCGGTGACCAGCACCGGCAATGTTCCCGCCGGGTTAAGCTTTAACAGGGGTTCCTGCTTGTGTGCTTTACCCGGATGGAAGTCAACCGACACAGCTTCGTAGCTAACCTTGAGCAGGCTGGCCATCAGTCGGACTTTATAACAGTTGCCTGACAGCACGTAGTTGTAGAGAGTAAATGACATCATCTGCCCTCGAGTGCGCCGTAGTATGCACCGCGCTTTTTTAACCAGCGTCGGTAGGAGACCGAAGTCAGGTCTGCTCTGGTGGGTATTTCCAGCCCGGGATCAATCGGTAGTTTTCTGGGTAACTGGTTTTCGAGAATGGTGCGATCCTGCAGGAAGATGAACTGCTGAAACTGGATAAGATCTGCCATGGAGCTGGTGTCATCGTATAAAGCCATCCAGGGCCATACATCACAGGTTTCTTCATCGACGGGCTGTACAAACAGTGCAATGACATCCATTGCGTCTTCGCGTTGCGGACAGGTTTTGTATAGCACGGCCACCATTGGTGCGGGCACTCGATAGATATACTGCGTTTCTATTCCACCTTCGGCAGACTTTGCTGCCTGAGGCTGATAAAAGCGGATATTGCTGGCAATGACCTCGTCATGAGTGTCATCTATTTTAACGTCGTATTTATATACTTCAGTATGCGGCTCTGCACCCAGCACATCGGTGTGTACAAACGGGAAGTGAGCAATGTCGAGAAAATTTTCAACCGCTCGCAACGGTGAACACAACACGCGAACCACACCACACGGTACAAAGCGTCGATCCGTTTCTGCGGCTTCGGGAACTTTAAACAGAGGATACGGGTTATCGGACAGCGTAACCCACCAGTGGTCAAACGCGTTTTGTACTGACAGTGACTGCTTGTGAGCACTGGCGTTTAAGTTGCCGTCTGCTGTAGCTTCGAGTTGCAATGGTGTTTCTAAAAGTACTGTTTCACGGGTTTGACCAGAGGCAAGTTCATTGACCATTGCCACCGGATACCAGTACTTTAATGCGTGTTCGCGGGCGCTCACAGGTATTCGCTCACGTTGGCTTCAGCATGACGCCGCACTGACTCGAGCCAGCGTGATACGTCGATTTGTGCGGCACTTGACAGGGTGTTCTGCACCAGTACATGCGCGATCACATTATGTGGTGCACACTGGTGAAAAGCGATGATGATACCGTTCGCGATAGCAGGGGTGTTTACAGTGATGATTCGAGGTGACTCAGACAAAGTGTCGCCCGGCTCGAAAGACTCGCCTGCGTGTTGCGCGGTGCTGGACATGGCATGCAACGCAGTGTTTTCATCGCATTCGAATGTCAGGGTTCGCAGTGGTATGAGATTATCGGGGAGTTCGTGTGCCCGGGCTTCGGCGGTCGGGTTGATCCAGATCAGTCCGTGGCGTTCGATCACGCTGTAGATAACGGGGCGTACTGTTTTCGGTGGCGTGAGTTCAGGATGCGCCGGAATGTAATGGCAGAATCCTTCACAGTTGTAGTGCCAGCCGTGGTAGGCACATGCGAGCGATTCACCGCGTACAAATCCGTGTGACAGGCGCATGCCACGGTGTGGGCATCGGTTGTCCCAGGCGCTGATGATGCCGCTCTCGCTGCGCCATACAGCGATATCGAACTGATTGATCGTCGCCCGCATGACTTGTCGCGGAGCAAGATTGCCGGACAGGCCAACGGGATGTGAAGTCATTGATGGTTCGCCAGCTTGCGAGGACCCGGGCAAGAGTATCTTACGAATTGTTTTGCGTGTCGACCGGGGACCTCGTGCCGGGACGGTTCCAGACAGATAATCGAGTCCACCTGTGCGGAGGCCGGGCCGAGGCTGCAGGCGACTTCAAGTGCTTCCACCAGAATGCGATCTCCGATGGCGACCATTTCGATACAGGTTTCGTTGTGAAACCGGACCCAGCCGCTGAGATCAAGCAACCCGGCACGGTGAAGAATCCAGTCAATCATGGTTTTCTCGGGAAATTTCCCGTGGATAACCAGTTTCAGCGAAAACGGATGTGGCATAGGCTGGCGGAGTTGAAAGACTGAAAACTGTTTCGGTTATGGTAACTCAAATCGGTTGACTGAAAAGCAGTGTACGCCGTTTTTATTTATTCTGTCGCAGTACAAATGCTAAAATCGGGTGTGCAAAAAAAGCAGCAGGGTGATGACATTTTTGCATCACGCTGAGGGCTCAATAATGTGTATCGGTCAAGCTGGTGTGAGCAATGCAGGCAGCAGTGACACGAAGCGTAAACAAGGTCAGGTGCCTGGCAGCCCACCTCCGGCTTGTACATTACCTGTTTTTACCGGTCCTGCCTTTGGCCTTTGGAGAGAAGTCTTCATCATTATTCGGGTGCACTTCGTGGATAGGTGCGGTGGTACTATAAAAACTATGCGGCCTATTGCAGAGTATGACGCGGTTTAACCGGGCGTTTAAAACACCCGAAAAATGCACCCGGGTAATGCTTAAGCTGCACTTTTTCGCAAAGGCGTGCCCGACCTGATTTTCACCAGAGACGTTTTTAATCATCGTGTGATTAGAACCGGTTCGATGAGCCGAATACCATTAATTGACAGCGGAATAATATGATTACAGCAGACATGTCGGGCAAAAGAGTGCTGGTCACGGGTGGTGCCTCGGGCATCGGGCTTGCGACCACAGAACTGTTTGCCAGGTGCGGGGCGCGGGTGGTTATCAATGATCTTGCTGCTAATCGCGAGCTGTCAGTGCAGGTTGAGCGTTTGCAAAGTGAAGGCTTTGAGGTACACGCAGAAGCCGCTGATATTGGCAATGCCGGCGAAGTGAAAGCGATGGTAGCGAGTGCCGTCAGTCGACTGAATGGCCTGGACTATCTGATTAATAATGCCGGTACTCCGGCAACCCGAACTCCCATTCCTGCTCAGGATCTGGAGCAGCAGAGCGAAGAATTCTGGCAAAAGATTTTGTCAGTTAATTTGATGGGCGCTTTTCACTGCACTGCTGCTGCCATGGCAAGCTTACAGGAGTCACATGGCGCTGTTGTGAATACGGCATCAATAGCAGGTATTGTCGGGGCGGGATCAAGCTCTGCTTATTCCGCATCAAAAGCAGCACTAATAAACCTCACCCGTGAACATGGACGGGTGTTCGGTCCGCATGTACGCGTAAACGCTGTTGCACCGGGTTTGGTGGAATCCAACTGGGAATGCACCTTTAGTAAGGCTGCGGCTGTAGCGCAAACCATTCCATTGAAGCGTATTGGTTTGCCGCAGGACTACGCCGAGACCATTTTCTTCTTGTGTGCCGGAGCGGCCTACATTACCGGTCAGACGATTATTGTGGACGGTGGTTTAACGCTGGGCAGACCATAGTCCGTAAAGTGTTTGTGGACTTCCGTGCAAGCGTTTACGACAACCTCACCGGCAAGCAGTCAGTGACCAGTTTTGATACATGCTTTTCTAAGGGCGGAAGCAAACAGTGACGACACTGCCTGTACTATTACACCTCACTGCCTGATGATAAACGTAGTCAAAAACCGGCAGTCACAACAACAGGGTTTGCACAATATGGCAGCACTATTTCAACCATTGTCAATGCGTGAGTTGCAGCTCGCAAATCGAGTGGTGGTATCACCGATGTGTCAGTATTCTGCAATCGATGGCACGCTGCAGCCGTGGCATACGGTTCACTACGGGCAACTGGCTATTGCCAGTGCCGGGCTACTGATACTCGAGGCTACTGCAGTCGAGGCGATTGGTCGTATTACACCAGGATGTTCAGGCCTGTACAACGATGACAACGAAGCCGCGCTCGCCGTGATGTTGCGCAATATCCGAGGCCTGAACACTTCTCATTACGTTCCGATCTGTATGCAGCTTGGGCACGCAGGGCGTAAAGCATCGAGTGATGTGCCATGGAACGGCGGACAATTATTACCTGCGGAGTCCGGGGGCTGGCAAACTGTGGCACCGTCGGCAATACCTCACCTCGAAGATGAAACTCCGCCTGCGGCACTTGATCACCATGCGCTTAATGCGTTAACTGACGCTTTTCTGCAATCGCTGCAACGATGTGATCGACTGGGCATCGATGCGATTGAGTTACATGCGGCGCATGGGTATCTGTTGCATCAGTTTTTGTCTCCGGTAGCCAATCAACGCACAGATGAGTACGGAGGGTCGCTTGAAAACCGAATGAGATATCCGCTGCAATTGTTCCAGGCAATGCGTGATGCATGGCCGGGCCATAAGCCGCTGGGTGTGCGGATTTCCGCCAGTGACTGGGACGACTCCAGTAGCTGGGATACGCAGGAGTCTGTGGAATTTGCAAAGCAGCTTGAGGCACTGGGCTGCGACTGGATTGATGTGTCCAGTGGTGGCGTATCCAGGCATCAGAAAATTGCATTGAAGACTGGCTATCAGGTTCACTTTGCCGACGCAATTAAAAACAATGTCGATATACCGGTCATGGCTGTGGGTCTGATTACCGAGGCCGTTCATGCAGAATCGATTATTGCCGACGGGCAGGCGGACATGGTGGCATTGGCAAGAGCGTTTCTTTATAACCCGAGGTGGGTCTGGCATGCGGCGGCGGAACTCGGTGAGCAAGTCACTGCTCCCAGTCAATACTGGCGTAGTGCACCACAAAGTGCCGGGCGTGTGTTCGGTGATACACCGGTTGGACAGCGATAGTCTGCGCGGTAACACAAGCAGGAAGGGAACATAATAATTGATCAGGTCTGTGCGCTTGCTTGTCGCTTATTATGTACCTCAGGTTAAAAATGACTGTGTCCGTTGAAGTTACGATCGCCGGGTGGATCCGGCATTAACACATTCACCGGACTGTGCAGTCAGTTATCAGTGTCAATGGTGTATTGATGTTGTGCCCGTTTTTTATAAACCCGGTTTGCAGGTAGTTTAAGCGGTATGTCTGAAAGTAAATCACATCACGATGTATCCGGCATGCGTCTGCTCGCGGCGTTTATTCTTGGGTGTTTGTTTTTTGCCTATGGTTTTGTACATCGCGTGGCACCGAGCGTCATGACCGGCGAGCTGATGCGGGATTTCTCGGTGGGTGGTTCTGCGCTGGGTAGTCTGTCGGCAATGTATTTCTATGCGTATGTGGCGTTGCAGATCCCGGTGGGGCTGCTTATGGATAGATACGGTCCGCGCAAACTCATGACCGGTGCGCTTATTCTGTGTGCGGTTGCGTCTGTGTGTATGGCTTCGGGTAATACGTTACTGGCGGCGTCGGTGAGCAGATTTGTGATCGGGGGCAGTGTGGCTTTTGCTTTTGTGGGCACGCTGACAATACTGACCCGATGGTTTATACCCGCTCGTTTTTCCATGTATGCCGGTATATTGCAATCAAGTGGTATGGTCGGCGCAATGCTGGGGCAGGCACCTATGCGAATGGCCGTTGAAAATGCTGGTTGGCGCGGTGCGGTGTCGATGTTGGGTCTGGTAGCGGTGGTGCTAGCGGTGGCGGCCTGGTTCATCGTGCCGCGGCGCAGCGAAAGCAGTGTTGAAGCTGTCGCCGCCACTGAAGATGCAGGTATTACCGGTGTACTGAAGCTGCCGCAAAACTGGCTATGCGTGCTTGCGGGGTTCGGGCTTGCTGCACCGATGCTTGGTTTTGCAGCATTGTGGGCAGTGCCCTGGCTGACGACAGTCAGAGGCTTTACGCAAACGCAAAGTGCCGGCATTGCGTCGATGGTGTTTATGGGATGGTTGATTGTTGCCCCTGCAGCCGGCTGGATTTCTGACCGGCTGGGCAAACGCAAGCCGGTGCTGGTAGCGGGCAGTGCCATGAGCCTTGTGATGTTTCTGATTATTCTGCTGGTGCCTGTTGAGTCGCCGCTGCTGATCGGTTCGCTATTTTTTCTGCAGGGGGCGGGTGGATGTACCATGGTGATCTGCTTCACACTGGTGCGTCATTACAACCCGGGTGGTAATACCAGCGCTGCACTCGGGTTGCTCAATACGTTTGTGGTCGGTTCAGGTGCAGTTATGCAGCCGTTAATAGGTTTTGCACTGGACAGTCGCTGGCAGGGGCTGATGCAGGAAGGTGTGCGGGTTTACAGTGCCGGTAATTATCACAGTGCGTTTATGCTCCTTGCTGCGGCCAATGCGGTAGCCGTTATCGCCTGTGTGATGCTGCGGGAACCCGGGTAACCCTGCATGATCAGCGATTGACGCCATCACCTGAGTGTGAAAGTGACTGATGTGACCACCGGTGCTGACTTGAATAACGGTACAAATGCTGGAACACTGTTCTATATGGAACTAAAATCAGGTGTCAGCCTGTATTGTTTATCCGCCTGTATCTTGTTTCGCCGGTGTGGTGTCAAAGATGCCGGGTAACACCGCCAAGGCTTGTTTCAATATGAATCAAATGTGTATGAACATGGCGGAAACTACAGTGTCGGGCAGGTGTGTTCGCAGCGAATAGTGACCATGTCATTGAGAGGATAACGATGAAACCGGAACAAATACTTGAGGTGCCTGCAAGGGTGCTCACCCAGGCGCAGCGCGAGCACTATTTTGAACACGGATTTGTCGGTGTACCCGGGTTGTTGCCGGCCGAAATACTGGAAGAGCTGCAGAGCACTACCGGGGACTTTGTGAATCAAAGCCGGGCAGTTACCGAGTCGGATCAGTGCTTTGACATAGGGCCTGGTCACACTGCTGATCACCCAGTGTTGCGCCGGTTAAAAAGCCCGGATGAACAAAGTGAGGTTTACTGGAGATTTGCAACCGGGCTAATGGCTGATGTCGCTGCCGATCTTGTCGGGCCGAACGTGGTGTTCCATCATTCCAAACTGAATTTTAAATGGTTTGACGCGTCTGATACTGTCAAATGGCATCAGGATATTCAGTTTTTCCCGCATACTAACTATAACGTGTTAACGATAGGCTGTTATTTATCAGATACCAGTATGGAAAACGGACCGCTGGCAGCGTTGCGTGGTTCGCATAACGAGCGTCTTTATAATCAGTACGATGCGGATGGAAACTGGACTGGTATGTTGTCTGAAGAAGACGCTGCAACCGTTGATACCGATCGCGTTGAATACATTACCGGTAAGGCCGGCACTATTACCATCCACAATGCGCGTACGCTGCATTATTCACCGGCGTCAAAGTCGCCGGTACCCAGGCCGCTATTACTCAACTGCTACACCTCGGCTGATGCTAAACCTTATACCCCGCATCCTTTGCCAACATCCAACACCTATAAAGTAGTGAGAGGTCAGGCTGTCAGCTGGGCTGAGCACGATCCGCGTCCGTGTCAGATTCCACCCGACTGGTCGGCCGGTTACAGTTCTATCTATGCTACACAGTCGGGTGAAGACAAGAACGATACGGCGATGATGTAAAGGTGGTATCAGTGGGTAGGCACTTAACTCCAGACCCACATGATCATAGGTACCGATACCAGTACGATCACCGCATCAAGTGGCAGTCCTAACCGCCAGTAGTCGCTGAACTGATAACCACCGGGCCCCAGTACCAGGGTATTTGATTGATGCCCGACCGGCGTCAGATACGGGGAAGCAGCACCGATAGCAACTGCCATCAGTAAAGGGTCGGCAGTCATGCCAAGCGTGTCTGCAAGGCTGAGTGCAATAGGAGCCATCAGGATGGCAGTAGGGGTGTTATGGACTAGATCAGAGAGACCCATGCTGGTGATCAGTATCAGTGCCAGAAGCGCCCACAGAGGAATATCTGCGGCAATAGAAACCAGTGCATCTGCAATCAGTCCGGTAGCTCCGGTATTTTGTAAGGCTTCGCCTACCGGTATCAGAAACCCCAGTAAAACGATGACCGGCCATTCGATGCTGCGGTATGCTTCGCGCAAAGAGACTGCCTTCAACAGAACCAGTGCCCCGACCACTGTAGTAAACGCGATTTGTACCGGCATCAGACCGGTAGCGGTGGCCAGGATCCCGAGCCCGAATACTGCCGGTGTGGTTAAGGCGGCTCTTTTGGGTGTGATTTCCATGCCGCGATTTTTAATGGCAAGACAGCCAAGAGTTGCACAGAGCTGCTCCAGTGCCTGCTTTTCTCCCTGTAGCAGCAGTACGTCACCGGTCTTTACCCGGATATGTTTTAATCTTGCCACCGGTGAGTGATCTTCGCGTGCGATACCCAGCAGGTTGACTGAAAAACGTTTGTGCATGTTGATGCTGCGGCTGGCAAAACCCTCAATCATGGAGTTAGGCATTACAACCGCCTCTATCACAATGACGTCGGGTGATTTTAGCCATTCAGGGTCGGTCAGTTCAGCACCGGCATGTACCAGTGAGGTATCTTCAAACAAAGGTTGCAGCACTTCACTGTCACCCTGCAGGATTAAACTGTCATCGGCCCTGATTATTTCGTGAGTGCTCGGGGCAAGACGTCGGTAGTTATTGCGTATTATTGCCATAACTGTGGCTTCGTTGTCACACAGTGCTTCAAGCTGCCCGACACTTTGACCCGTCAGCCGGGAGTTTTCGGGAATGACGATCTCTGTCAGATAGCGCGCAATGCGGGACTGATTGTCAGATGCCTGCTGCTGGTGTCTGGGTAACAGATACCGGCTGGCAAATACCAGAAACAAAATACCTGAAAGTGCAACGGTTAATCCAACCGGTGTGAAGTCGAACATGCTGAATGGTTCGCCGGAGTGATCAGCACGCACGGTGGATATAATGATATTCGGAGGTGTACCGATCAGCGTCACCAGGCCGCCGAGTAAACTGGCAAAAGACAATGGCATTAGCAAGGTGGATGGCATTCGCTTTGCCTTTCGCGCGTCGCGAATAGTGATAGGTAGCATAAGTGCAAGTGCACCTATATTGTTCATAAAGGCAGACAGCACAGAGGTAGTGATGCAATTTGCGGCCAGTTGAGAGCGTGCGGTTTTTCTAAATCTTGCGAGGTGCGAGAGGAAAAAACCAACGACACCGGATGCCTGCAGCGCCTGACTGATGACCAGCACGCAGGCGACTGTGATAACGGCAGGGTGGGAAAAACCGTCGAAAGCATGATCTACCGGTACCACGCCGGTGAATACGCTTGCCATCAGCGCCAGGCCGGCGACAATGTCGTACCGCCAGTGATTCCAGATGAACAGTGACATCGTCAGTGCCAGGATGATAAATATGCTGATCTGTGGTGTGGTCATGGTTACCATGGTTGCATCAGCGTCGGGCTGCGGAGAGATCAGATGTCAAAAATAGGTAAATATGATGTGTATCTTAGCAAATACCTGCATCGGCTGAGATCGCAGATTAATATCAGTGAAAATTGTTACAAAACACAGGTATTGCCTTTGAGTGACTGTTGTGAGGCCACTGCCGAATTAGTGCAGGTCGCTAAAGTGTACTCTTTGGTTCTGGCAATAAAGTGATGGCCGATATACCAAAGCCTTCACGTGTGGTTATTATCGGTGGCGGTATCAGTGGATTGTCTGCGCTATACCATCTGACGCTCGAGGGATGGAGCGATTGCGTGTTGTTGGAACGCAATGAACTAACATCCGGTACCACCTGGCATTCCGCTGCACAGTGTCCCCAGCTTGCGTTTAATCAGCTGTTGCTTCTGCTTCGACAGTACACCATCGGTTTGTACAGGGAATTGGCAGATGACCCGGATTATCCGATTAACTATCACCATAGTACCGGTGGCATGCGCCTGCTGACAAGTCAGCAGCATGTCGATGCCTGTCATCACATCATGTCTGTGGCCAAAGGTATCGGGATTGATTTCGAACTGCTCGATAACCACGAGGCACGTCTGCGTAATCCACTGTTGAATACCGATGATATGTACGGCGCGCTCTGGGATGAAATGGACGGAGATATCGACCCGGCTCAGTTATGTCAGGCGCTGGCTCGTCGCGCCCGCAATAAGGGCGCGATCATCATCCGCCATTGTCCGGTTACCGGCGTTACCCGCAAGCCAGATCATGAGTGGCAGGTGCAGACCGCCCGGGGCAGCATAGAATGCGAACATGTGGTGGTGGCAGCGGGTTACCGGGTTAACGAAGTCGGTCAGATGCTGGGTATTACTTATCCGGTCATCAGCATGGAACATATGTATTTCATTACCGACGATATTCCTCAGCTTGTCAG
Organism: Chromatiales bacterium; assembly: GCA_020631335.1. GTDB lineage: Bacteria > Pseudomonadota > Gammaproteobacteria > Granulosicoccales > Granulosicoccaceae. The sequence goes on along the minus strand of JAHDHK010000008.1, from coordinate 1,091 downwards.
CCGATCCACCCGTGTGCCCATGGTGCGATGCCCGCGTGATACGTTTTATATGCGGCAGGAAAAGCAGGGTATGCTCATCGGTGTCTATGAACACGATTGTAAGACATTCGGCATGGAAGGTATTGATAAAGACTTTGTCAATGCATTGTGCCCGAATGATCTGGATCGATGCCTGCCGAAGCTTGAGGCGATCTTTGAGCGACTGCCGGCATTACGTGATGCCGGTATTAAATCTATTGTGAACGGGCCGATAGCGTACTCTGCAGATGCCGGCCCGCTGGTGGGCAGGCAACCGGGAAGGCATAACCTGTGGTCAATGAATGGTATTCGTGTGGGCATTGGCGAAGGTGGTGGCTACGGTAAAATGCTGGCGCAGATGATGGTGCATGGTGAAACCGAGTGGGATACCTGGCAGCTCGATCCACGAAGAATTCCGAAGCACAGCACTATCGCCTATACCAAAGCAAAGGCGGTAGAAGACTACCGGCACGAGTTTCAATGGCACATGCCTCATGAACATCGCCCCGCCGGCAGACCCTTGAACACCTCACCGTTGTATTCCACCTTACACAACGCCGGGGCCCGGTTCGGTGTGGTGAATGGATGGGAGCGCGCTGAATACTACACAAACGCTACGGACTTTGTGGAGCAACATACCTATCAGTTTCCGAACTGGCATAACCTGGTTGGCGCAGAGGTGCAGGCAGTCCGGCGGCGAGTAGGTGTGGCTGAACTCAGCGGATTCACCCGATACGAAATACGTGGCAGCGAAGCCTTTCAATGGATCAGCAGTTTAAGCTGCACTGCATTAAATGATCAGACTGGCAAGGTAAACCTTTGCTACTTTCTCAATGACTACGGCAACGTTGAATGTGAAGCAACGGTAGTCAGAGTGGCTGATGATTGTCTGTGGTATTGCTCAGCCGCAGCGGCAGAATTGCACGATATGGACTGGCTGACTGCAAAGCTGCCTGACCACACTGATATAACGATTGAATGTCTGACTCATACTCATACCGCACTGGTGGTGGCAGGCCCGCTTGCACGTAATCTGATGTCGTCAATTTCACCCGGTACCAATTGGTCCTCGC
>JAHDHK010000216.1 GCA_020631335.1 Chromatiales bacterium | reverse complement strand
GGTAGCAACTACCAGCCCGACGGCACTGAAATCAAACATTGAAAACGGCTGTCCGCCATTAATTTCAGCACGGTAGCTGGCAATAATGATATTGGGTGGCGTACCGATCAGTGTAGTCATGCCGCCCAGAATACTGCCGAAAGCCAGCGGCATTAAAACCAGTGCCGGTGATCGATTGGCCTGGTTGGCGGTTGCAATTGCCACCGGTAACATCAATGCCAGTGCGCCGACATTGTTCATGAATGCAGAGGCAACAGTCACTACTGCGGTTAACGATGCGATATGTATGTATATATTGCCGGTAAAAGGGGTGAGATAAGAAGCAATAACGTTCACGACACCGGCGTTTTTCAATGCATGGCTGATAATCAGCACTGCAGCCACGGTGATAACCGCCGCATGTCCGAATCCGGTGAACGCCTGATCGGAAGGGACTACACCTGCCACGACACCCATTATCAGGCAGAAGATCGCCACGATGTCGTGCCGGTACTTTCCCCATGCGAATAAAACCAGTGTAATGGCGAGTATGGTACTGATGATAATTTGATCAGAAGTCATATCAGATGCAGATACGTAACGTACTTCCAGTAAATCTTAGCCGACTTCTATTATAGCAGTGCCGCTGCCATAGCCTGCATTTATCGTTGTTGATCCACCTGTTGCCAGGAAACAGCTGGATCAACGGGCGAGTCTGTGCTCATATCTGTAGCGATGTCAGGATTTACCATCGCCGCAAAGGTGAGGTGAATGGTTTGCATCTGCCGGCTGCAGATGGACTGCCGGGGTTAACTTCTTATATATTCCTCAAGGTGCGCGATGGTGTCTGATTGCTCTGCAATAATCGCTTTGACCAGATCGCCGATTGACAACACTCCGGTAACCCTGCCTCTTTCCATCACCGGTAAATGTCGTATCTTATGTTTTGTCATAAGTGACATACAATTTTCAATCGATTCTCCGGGGCTTACGCTCACCACATTTGCAGACATGATTTCTGAAATGCTGGTGCTGTGTGATTCCTTTCCCTTGAGAATTACTTTTCTGGCGTAGTCGCGTTCAGAAACAATACCGACCAGAGTATTCCCTTCGGTGACAATCAATGCACCGATTTCCTTTTCGCCCATCAGTTTGATGGCGTCAAGAACTGTACTGTCTGGTGTGATTGACCAGATGACAGAATCCTTTCCTGCAAGAAGTTGAGTTGCAGTTTTCATTTCAGCCTCCGCACCGCTATGTCTGGAATTACTATGCAAAACCCTGCGTAATAAAAGTAACTGGTTTTAACTGGCTCTGCAAGTGGACGACAGATTCCCGGTGGCAGTGTGGCAGTAAGGTACGACGACTGTTTATGTATAGGACAGGGCCTGCTCCAGATCCCAGATTATGTCATCGATATGCTCTATACCAATCGACAGACGGATCATGTCGGGGGTAACACCGGCGGCTTGTTGTTCTGCTTCATTCAGTTGGCGGTGCGTTGTGGAAGCGGGGTGTACGACGAGTGTTTTCGCATCGCCGATATTGGCGACATGACTGATAAATTGAATGTTGTCCAGAAAGGTAATGCCGCTGGGCAGACCGCCCTGAATGCCAAAGGACAGTAAAGCGCTTGCACCCTTTGGCAGGTATTTCTGTGTAAGTGAGTAATACTTGTTGTCTTCCAGGCCGGGATAATTTACCCAGTTAACCTTCGGGTGATTCCGTAAAAACTGTGCGACTGCTAATGCGTTGTCGCAATGCCTTTCCATGCGCAAGTGCAGTGTCTCTAATCCCTGCATAAAGTTAAATGCATTGAACGGGCTCATTGAGGGTCCGAGTGTGCGGAGGTACTCCATTCGGGCTTTAGTGACATAGGCGAAATCACCGAACGTTTCGTAGAAACGGACGCCATGGTATCCGTCAGAAGGCTCGCACATTTCAGGAAACTTGCCGTTGTCCCAGGGAAAACTCCCGGATTCGATAATCACGCCTCCCATGGAGGTGCCGTGTCCACCGATAAACTTTGTGGCTGAATGGATCACGATATCTGCGCCGAATGATATTGGCTTGCACAGGATGGGAGAAGCCACAGTATTATCGACCACCAGCGGGATATCGGCATTATGAGCTACGGCTGCAACCGCCTCTATGTCCAGTACATTCAGATTAGGATTGCCAAGTGTTTCGGCGTACAACAAGCGCGTTTTGTCGGTTATTGCTTTGGCAAAGTTGTCTGGATTATCCGAATCAACAAAGGTGGTTTTAATCCCGAGCTTTTTAAAATTGACATCGAGTTGAGAGAAACTGCCGCCATATAAAGTACTGGCAGCCACGATCTCATCGCCATGGTTGCATAAAGTTAACAGCGCTATCATTTGTGCTGACATACCACTAGCCACTGCAAGTGCAGCGCGACCACCTTCCAGTGCGGCCACTCTCTCTTCAAAGGCGGAGCAGGTCGGGTTGCTTAGCCGCGCATACACGTTGCCGAAAGTTTGCAGGTCAAACAGGCTCGCGGCATGGTCAGCGTCGTCGAATACATACGAAGTGGTCTGGTAGATCGGTAGTGCCCGGGCACCAGTCGCCGAATCTGGTATTTGCCCGGCGTGCAGGCATAATGTTTCGTCGAAAAATTTTCTGTCAGTCATTTTGAGATGCCGGTGTTATATCAGTAAATCAAAAGCGTTGTGAGGTAGCTGTTGCGACGGGCAGTATGGCGTACCGTCACTGTGTTGCTTGGAGTTGGTGTCGGGCACGTTCGATACTGTTAGATACGTTAATTGCACGAACAGGAAAGGTGTTCGGGCATGGTGTTGACCACTATATTTTCCGACGTGAAGAAATAATGCCGGTATTCACACCAGCGAAACCCAAGCCGCCGAATAGTCTGCCGTGCTCGATTTTTACGCAGCGATTGAATACGACATCCAGCCCTGCGTCTTGAGCAAGCTTCTGCGCAGCGGGATGTTCGATACCCAGTTGCAACCACAGGCATTTTGCTTTTGCCGCTATCGCCTGTTCGGCAAGTAGTGGTATTTCCTGTGGTTTGCGGAAACAATCGACAATATCAACAGGGTGAGGAATTTCAGGAATGCCGGGGTAGCATGTCTCACCCAGTACCTCTTCGTATCTCGGGTTGACGGGAATGATGCGATACCCGTGATGCTGCATGTACTTGGCGGCAAAGTAACTCGGGCGGTGAGGAGAGTTTGATAAGCCGACCATGGCAATCGTTTTATATTGCCGCAAAATCCTGTGTAGGGTGGCGATAGTAGCCATTAGTCAGTGAGTCCCGAACTGTTCTGACGCTATAATAACTCAATTGAAGTGTTTACGTATTCTGATGGAAAGTAGCGTGGCAGATATTTTACCCTTTAAAAAGAAAAAGCCGAGCAGCAAAGGCAAAACACTGTGCGCCAATAACCACCATAAATGGAAGGTGGATATTGCCCGTCAGTTTGATGTTAAAAAGGGTCAGCTGGTCACACGATATGTCTGTGAGCGCTGTGGCCGTCAGAAAATCAAAAGCCACTGAAAATTTTTACTTATCTGCTGTGGATCCGATGATGCTTTGACACATCTGTACCCGTCGTTTTAGCGACTCTAGTCTTCCAGGCTGATGCTGTTGCGGCCATTGATGATTGCTTTTTCGAGCTGCTGTTCCGCATTGGCGATCATCGTCAGCAGGCTGTCACCTGTCGCAGTCGCAATACCTATCGTGGCGCTGGTTGTTACCACATGTGAATGACACTCTATTGATACTTTTGCAAGCTTTTGTCTTACTCTTTCAAATACCATTCGTGCGTTATGAGCCCCTACGTTGGTCGCAAGGCAAATAAACGTATCCGCACTGTATCGTGCCAGAACATCGTTTTTTCTGAATTCGGCGGAAAGTAGCTGTGCGGTAGTTTTTAATACCTCGTTGCTCACTTCAATGCCGTGTGTGGTGGTGAGTTCACTGATGTTATCGACCTGAAGTACGGCCACGGCAAGCGGATTGTCGCCTCTGAGCGCACTTGCAAAGAACTTCTCTCCTATATCAAAAACATAGTCACGGTTGTACACCCCGGTGAGCAGGTCTCTGGTCGCTGAGAATTTTATTTCCCGTACCCGTTCAATGGATTCGACGCAGCGTTGTACCCGGTAGTAAAACTCTTCTGTCTGGTGTTGGCGATAGAAAACATCGGTGGCACCAGCGCGAAGCATGCGGGCGCTGGACTTACTGTTGTGGTCGTCGCAGACAATCGCAATGGAGAGGTCTTCTCTGCGATATTGCTGTCGCAATGCGTTGATAACGTGTAGTTCGTCTTCCTGAATAGACTGGTAATCTATCAGCACCAGTGATGTTTCTGGGTGTGCACCGAGTTGCCTGCGGATTTCCGCTTCGTTTCTGACATCTATAACGGTATATCGGTGAATATCGAGTAGCTGCCGGATACTCTTGCGATTGAAATCATTGTTGCTGTAAAAAATGATCTTGCGTTGTGGATTTCGAAGTGTTCTTTCGACAATGTCAGCGATGAGCTCAATATCTTCGTCGTTTCTTTTCAGTACACAATCAATGATGTGCCTGTCCTGTAATCGTTCGACTACATTTTCTGTAATGGACGAAGAAAGCGCGATGGTCGGAATACTGTTCTGGGTAAGTGACTCGAGTACTTCACCGTTAGGTGCATCCGGCAGTCTGGTGTCTACAACAGCCAGTACAAATTCTTCAGCGTGTGATTTAAGCAATTTGCGCACAGCACTGGCAGTGTTTACGGTATCCGCCTGGACACCAAGGGAGTTGTACACGCGTTCAGCCAGTGCGTCCCGAATCGCCTGTTCCTGTTCGGCAATGAGCACACGCAGAGATCCGCTGAAATCATTCCCCGGTATTGAATATTGCAGTTGTGTTCTCATTCTATAGATATGTGTGACGCTTCTGAGCTGTTGCTGGGCAATCGCCGATCTGTCGTTCATGCTAATTTAATACCAGTGTCGCAGTGCCGGGGCAGCTGTTTACGAACGGCGTTGGCTGGCAACGATTGCGGCAGCAGCGTCCAATTCCTGAAATCCGATATAAACAGGTAATTTTGTCGAATCTCTACACTCTTGACTGGCTGGATTCCATGGCAGGTCTGTCTCAGTCGTCTGATATGCCATTGTCGAAGGCGGAACATTCGCCGGAAATTCGTCTCGCGTCTGTGCTTGTGCCGGTATTCTGGCATCAAAAGGACTGGCATCTGCTGTTTATCCGGCGTGTGGTCAATACACGGGATCGGCATAGTGGTCAGGTTGCCTTCCCGGGCGGACGCCGGGATGCTGAAGACAAAGACTCAGTGGCTACCGCTTTGCGTGAGGCCAGAGAAGAAATCGGTTTATCCAGTATTGAGGTAGAAGTGTTGTTGCAGCTCGATGACTACCGGACGTCCAGTCATTACTTGGTGAGTCCAGTGGTAGCGAGGGTCCCGTGGCCATACCCGTATCGGGCTCAGCCTTCAGAAGTCGATCGCATATTCTCGATACCAATGTCGTGGTTGACTGATCCGGCTAATGTTGATGTGCGCTACCGCCTGATTAATCGAGGGGAAGAGCAGGTGCAGACGCCAGTCGTCTACTTCGAACCTTATGATGGTGAAACCTTATGGGGGGCATCTGCCAGAATGACGATCGCTTTTTTGCGCGCTCTGCACAAGGGTGAGCTTGTATTGCGGTAGCCGGAATCCTAGCCGGTTGGTGAAAGACTGCTGATGCGCCAGCTCTGACGGCACTCACTTTTCGCTAAATGTTCATCATATGTTTTAACACTGCGCTTTTGCGAGGAAATTTACCTTCTCAGACCCTGGATTCCGGCGTTTTTCAAAACCTGCTCGAATGCTCATTACTGACCACTGTGAGCGGTTAAATAAACAGTCCGAATTTCACTGGCCGACAACTCGGCAGCAGATGTTAGATAAAGGTTTCAACGGCTGTACGTAGTCTGTCAATGCCTTGCTGGAGTTGAGTGCGGCTGCACGCAAAGTTGAGACGCTGATAGTCGGGGTCACCGAACTGAGCACCGGGAGACAGCCCGATACCTGCCTCTACAAAATGGTCATAAGCGTTTTTCACCGGCAATGATCCGGTATTAATCCATGCCAGATAGGTGGCTTCGGTTGGATCCATTGACAGAAACGGCATATCGTCAATTGCGGATTGAAGTAAATTCAGATTTCCGCGTAAATAATCGATGAGCTCTTCGTGCCAGGGCCAACCATGGGTATAGGCCGCTTGCGCTGCTGTATAGGACAATGTAGGTACGATCGGTAACGTATACATTGCCAGGCTGCGGTAGTTGTTGCGCAAGGTGGCATCGGGTATGACAGCAAAAGAACAATTTGCACCGGCCAGATTAAACGTTTTGCTGGGAGACATCAGGGTAATCAGGTTTTTTGCATGGTCTCCGCAAACCCGGCCGGTACTGACGTGTTTTCTTTCGGTGTCCAGCACCAGATCGCAATGAATCTCGTCGGAGATCAGCAGTATGTCGTTCGCTGCACAGATTTCTACCAGTCGGCTGAGTTCCGATTCAGTGAACAGGGTGCCTACCGGGTTGTGAGGGCTGCACAAAAACAGCATTTTGCAGTGGCTGTTTATTGAGCGCTCAAAACAGTCAAAATCAATATGCCAGCGGTTGTCCATGTAGTGCAGTGGAACGTCTACGCGAGTGTGCCTGTAGCGTTCCGGAATAAGCAGTAACGGGTGATACACCGGCGTGAAGACCATGATTTGATCGTCCGGTGATAACAGGCTGGTCAGTGCTGAAAGCCCCGGGACTACCCCGGGCAGCCACACCAGCCAGTCAGGATCAATCGACCATGAATGATGTGTTTCAAGGTACTGAGTCACTACCTGCGCGAGTTCGTTGGTGGCGGTGGTGTAGCCTAGTACGGGGTGGTCCAGCCGTGCTTTTAACGCTGATATAATCGCCGGAGAGGTGGGAAACTCCATGTCTGCGACCCACATCGGTAATACTTCTTTACCGGCGTACTTCTCCCATTTTATCGAGCCGGTTCCGTCCCGACTCAATGTTGTATCAAACGGAAAAGTATTCATGTATGCAACTCCGGCAGATGATTACGGATAGGTTGGGCGTGTACTATTGTATTCTTTCAGGGCGTGACCGCGTGATTGCGAATCGCGCTCTTGTTGAAAAATGCGTGTTGTTCGTAAGGGCAGGCAAAAGTTACTTCAACGAAGTCGAATGTTGATCATACAGCTTACGGTGGCGCGCTGTTAAGATAGACGCAGCCGCGATCTAAGCTATGGAAATACTACTCAATGGTTCATCGTATTAAAAGGGATTATCGTGCTGAAACAGTTGACTGAAAGTCGTTGCGGTCGTGACTAGCCTGTGATGAAAACCAATCGCTTTTCCAGGATTTTCAGACTCCCGCCTGATCTGTCTTCGACAGCGACTGGCAGTCATATTCTCGCCGTGTTGGTGATGTGTCTGTTTATGAGCGGGTGTTATCTGGAGGGGGGCGGATGTTCCGGCCCGGTTTGTTTTTCGGTGGGTGGCGATCTTTGTAACGGTCGGGACTTTTGCGATGAAGACGCACCCGGTCGCTGCCCTGATGCGGACGACATTCAACGAATAGCATTAGCTGAAATTAACCGCATACGCTCAACGACCACACAGTGTGGTGGCGTTACTTATCCGGTTGCAGGCTCCGTCGAATGGTCTGCTGATTTTTTCAGGGCCGCGGACAGCCATGCACTGGATATGGCAGGAAACAGCTTTGTTGCCGAGATCGGTTCGGATGGGCTGGGTGTCGGTGATCGTGTGGATGGCAGTGTCACGTACGTTGCACAGTCAGTGGCCGGTGGATTCGGCGATGCCGGAGTACTAATCGATGAATGGGTGAAACTGCCGCAGGAATGTACAAAAATGATCGATACCAGAGCTGCGGCAATAGGGTTGGCCTGCAGGTATGACGGCGACAGTGCGTTCGGTCAATATTGGGCGCTGGTGAGTGGCAGACCGTAATCCGATGCCGGGCAAGTAATAGCCGGGCAAGCAATATAAGAGGAGCGGCCTGACATCGTTTCGAGGTTATATGCTGAAAGGGCTCAGCACGTTGCGAGCGCGGATGCCGGCGCATCGTGTTGCGTGTCAGCTGGAAAGTAAAGGGGTGGGTTCGGTCGAAACGTCCCCCACCAATTTACCGCCATTATGAGAAAGTAAGTCTCATTTGTTGCTGCAAAATCCTCGAAGGTTTCATTCCCGACTACCCGGGCCAGCGGACAATCTCGACAAAACGCTTGTCAACAGATATTTACTTCAACAATAGAAATATCGTCGTGCTGTGTTGAACCTTTAACAAAGTCTGTGAAGGCTTTTTTTATGTGATTCAGTCGACCGGTCGGGCGGCAAACAGATGTGAACAAACCATCCAGCTGCTTCTCGCCGAATGGCTCTCCGTGCGGGTTGTCTGCTTCGATTAAACCGTCAGTAAAAGCATAGAGCCTGTGGTCGTGATCGAAAGTTTTCGAATACACTGAAACATCACATTCTTGCAAAGGATCTATACCGAGCGGAAGCTGAGTGCTTTCAATCACATGGACAATACTTCCCTCTTTGCTGACAATCCGAACGGGCGGTAGTCCCGCATTGCAGATTTTAAGTGACCTGTGCCGGCATGAGATGACCGCAGCGCAGCAGAAATACCCCGACGGTAATAATAATCTGAGCTTTTCGTTCAATTCGACGACAATCTGTTCCACTGGCAGACCGCGCCTTGCCGTCGCCTGGAATATCGAAGCCACCGGTGTTGCACCCATCGCGGCGGCAATTCCATGTCCAGTCAAATCTGCCAGCAGCGTGTAGCTGGTGCCGTTGTCGTTGTAAGTGGTAAGTGCGAGATCCCCCGAGAACACCTCCAGTGGTTGCTGCCAGATATTGGTGTGTGATGATACGTCCGGCGATTGTTGAACAATATGGTTTAACACATTGATCGCCATGGACTCGTCGCGTTTTTTTGTTCTTTTCAGCTGGAGTAATTTGCGTCCGAGGCGGCGGTAGCGATCGGCTATCACCACTTGTTTACTATGTTTGCGAGCAAGAACCAGCACGCACAGAAATAGGAGCAGCGTCATCACCATAGCCAGTGCACTGAAAACACCACTGGTATGGGTGACTGCGATAAGTGCAAGTGATGTTGCGCATAGCAGGGTCATCACTAGATTGGCGATAAACAGTATGCTGGTAACTGACATTTTCCCGGTCTGAACAATGACGCCGTTTTGCAGCGCAGGTGAACGGCCGTTTGCCGGTAATATAAAAATCCGGCTCGCGAATTGTGCGCTGGCTCAAAAAAGTGGCGACAACTCGTTCGGGTTGTGTCAGTCGTTTGAACATAATTCGGTGGACGAACCTTGGTTACTCAAGGCACTCAGGGCCATCGTGCTTTGAGTTATTGACGTATCCGCTGATTTTTCGAATTGAAAACTGATGAGCCTGCGGTTGATTCATACATTGATCCAGAAAAATCTGTTTGTCATTGGTCAGCCATTCTTCAATTTTATCCGGGGCAATGATAACCGGCTCACGATTATGGATACTTTGCATGGTGCCACCGGCTTCAGTAGTGATGAGAGCGCATTGCAGGTAGCCGTCAGCGTGGGTTTGTACGATTGCGCCGAGAGCCATCGCCGGTGCGTCTCGAAGACAAACATAGTGCGCCTGTTTTTCCTTGCCTTTGCGAGCCCACTCGTAAAAGCCGTTCGCAGGAATAACTGCACGGTAGCGTCTGATCAGGTTTTTAAACGAAGGCTTTTCCCAGATTGTTTCGCTGCGTGCATTGAAGAGCGGTTGTTTAAAAACACCCTCTTTCGCCCAGGGGGGGATAAAGCCCCATTGCATAGGTTCCAGAGAGATGGTGTGTCGAACTACCGCTACACCCCATATGGCTGCCGTCGGCGATA
>JAHDHK010000215.1 GCA_020631335.1 Chromatiales bacterium | reverse complement strand
AACATATCTACTGAACCCAGGTGCAGTAAAACAATATCGGGTTTCTGGTGATTAACTGCAAATGCAATACCTTTGTTATCACCTGTAGTGCCACTCAGAAACTTGTCGACACTATGACCGCTGTATCCTTCGTGGGGAAAGTAGAAGTTGGTGTCTGGCTTGGTGGCGCTCTGCGTTCCGACCTGCCTCATCGAGCAGCCATAATCCGCTATCAGATTTTTCAGCTCATAACGGTAGCTTTTTGCTCCACGAGTACCCTGAGTGATGGAATCACCGACCGGCATCACTCTAATATCGCGTAAAGCTGCGATGTCGATCAGCTTGTTTAGGGTATCGCTGGATACATCTCTGAGAATATCTGCAGTTTCAGCACTGGTGTCAGCGGCACTAGAGTCAGTTGATTGCGGCGCTGGATCGTCGGAGGTCTGGTCGTCACCATCGGCCTGAACAGCCACCTCCAGGTTGACCTGGCTGTCAGGCTCCATTGAGGAATCGGGCAGACCGGCGACTAACGTAGAGCTACCATCACAGGCCGTCAGAGTAATTCCTGCCAGGCACACATAGAGAATTCGAGGACTAAAGTATTTCAGATAAGAGAGGTTGCACATTATATTTATTCTTGCTTTTGTAGTTATTATTTTCTGCCGCCATGCATACACTTCGGCGTGAGACGATTTATACCTCCTTATCTTTATAGTAGATGAACGTAAATCTGTCACTATTGGAAATTATTGCCATACAATTGACAATGACACCACTCAGCAGCGCCCTTTACGGCAATTAATCGATAGCCAAGCTACGATGACCAGCCGAGCCAGAATTCTGTTTTGCCAGCTAACTTATTCACAGCATTACGACGCAGGCACTAGCTGCGATCCGGCCCGAGGTTCCTGCCACTCCGGACTCTTTTTGCAGAGGCAATAGCAGCCCGAACCTTGTAGTCAGAATCGTCGGCCAGCATTTCAAGGATCGACCTGCCCCGTATCCGATAGGCGCTCAGCAGGCTTATGGCTGTGGCCAGACGTACTCTGGTACTCGAGTCATGTGCGGTAAGACTTAACAGCGCAAGGCCGCGCCGGCGGGACCAGGCAAGTTTGACTGCGATCTCATATCGCTTTGCTGCGGAACCGCACCGCAGAATTTTTTTAAGACTCAGACAGGCTGATTCTCCGTAGGACCCCTCGCTGTGACTGATGAGTTGACTAATTGCCTCACTGGCTTTCATCGAATCGGGCTGCATTGCTATGTTTTCCAATACCTGAATGGTCTGCCAGAAATCGATGGACCCGGTTTGCCGTAACAACACTTCGGCGGCCGTGCTGGAGGTGACGTCGTTGGCCAGCGCTGCGGCAAGCGTCTGTGAATATTCGCCTCTCACGTGTTCCGGCCCGGCCAGCCCCAGTGCCCGAACCACCATGGGATTCGGGTGGGTGCGCTGTAATACCAACAGCCGATTCAAGACCGGTGTGGTTATCTTCGTTCGAGAAAGGATACCCAGAGTCGTCGTAGCAACCGCTTTTATCTCGACGTCATAGAGACATTCGGCCAGTTGTGGCAAATAAGGATGCAAACAGGGAATAACTTGAGCACGGTTCGCTTTGAGCGCTCTTCGCAACGCCCTGAGATTGCGCAGACGCTCAGCCCCCCTTGTATCGAGTACACTCCGGATCAGTTTTTCAATGCTGGCATTCAAACCTGACTCACACCTGCCCGACAAAAGATTACTGCACACATGTGATAATGAGTGGCAGTGAGCAACAGAACTATCCGATGGTTACACCGCACGTGCGCCTTTGTTGCAACTTTTTGTGTCCGGCAGGATGAACGCCACAGTGAATGCCGGTTTTTTCCACTGGCCTCACAGTCTCGCAGTAAATTGATTCATCGCCGCGATCGTTGCCCTTGTCGTTTACAAAAAAATCACTGCATTCCAACAGTGTCACCGGGCGTATCGTTGGCTATAATTGAGAATCCCGCGTAATTCGATGAACGTACATCGTCGATTTATTATCCAGTATCTCCTCGAACATCATATAAAACCTGCATTTTGAGAATAAAATTGTCCACCAAGCAGCATTCACGCAAACGCGCCATCAAGGTACTGTCATCCCCCAACGGGAAAGGTGTGTATGCGCAAAAAGCCATTAAGAAGGAATCGGTGGTCGGGAAAGTCAGCGGTGTGATCACCACTACCGACGATGTTGATCCAAGATACCTGATGGAACTGGACAACGACAAACTGCTTATTCCCAAAGGCCCCTTTCGCTACCTGAATCACAGCTGCAACCCTAACTGTGAATTGTTTGTTTGGGAAGATCAGCCGCTGGATCCGGAGACTGATACTCGCCCGCTTTATGTCAGCGCATTGCGAACGATCCCGAAGGGCCGGCAATTGACTATTGATTATTCCTGGCCGGCAGAATTTGCCATACCGTGTAATTGCAAAAGCAGTAAATGTCGCGGCTGGATAGTAGACCCGAAACAACTAAAGAAACTCAAAAAAACCAAAAAATAGTGCTGAAGCTAATACAGCGGGAGTACGCTGCTCAGGCCCGACCGGGCTAGCAAGCTACTCATTTGTGCGAGGTGTTTCCCGCGAAGAGACAACACTGTCATCCGGCGCCTGCGCGCGGTTACGCGGACCGTAGTCTCTCGTCACTTCTACCACTCGTAAGCGGTAATCGGAAAAATAACGTGACCACCCTAAGCGTTGAGCCACTCTATGCTCTGCGATATTCCGCCACTCGTTTAACGCTTCGTGTGACTCAAAGAAAGACAACGACAGCATTTTATTTTCATCGTAAATGCTTTGAAACCGCTCTACCGAGACAAACCCATCGATCTCTTCGAGTGTGCTTTTAAGCTCAGCGGCCAACTCAAGATATTTGTCTCTATATTGCGGGTCAGGCCAGACTTCGAAAACCACACCAATCATAGACCGCTCCAGTCTTTATCGAAGTTCCGAGTATAGTCAATTCAGCATTGCCCTTGTTAATTGCTTTAATCGCATCGCTAATGCAAAGGTTGATAACCTACTTCCAATTCATTATTGAGCTGCACAGACAACAGGCTGTCAGCCGCAACCGCCTCCCAGCCGGCTGAGTCACGATCCAGCGGTTCAGACGCCAGTACCAACCCCCCGTTTTTCGAACGCTTTGAATATAGACCCGGGCACTTGCCGTCGGTGGCATGCCTAAGCGCAAAAAGTTGCTGCCCGTTACTGAATACGACGGTAATACGGTTAGGCTGTCGCGTTGATGCAGTGGCTCGATTGAGTATATCCAGCACCTGTGCACATGCACCAGAAACGTTTTTATCAAGCCCGTATTTAAGGAGTAGCAAAAACAACAACTCTGAATCTGTAATACCCGCACGCTGTTCATACAATTCATCGGGTAGCAATGCCTCCAGCTTACGGCGGCAACGCACAAAATCAGCAATCTGCCCGTTGTGCATAAAACTCCACCGTCCTGAGACGAACGGATGGCAATTACTCCGCGCCACGGCCCCGTAGGTCGACGCTCGAACATGGGCAAGTATCAGCCCCGATTCCAGCATTGCCCCAAGGCTGGCAAGATTGCTGTCACCCCAGGCTGGTAACACGTCCCGGTAGATTCCCAGTCGGCCATCATTCGCATACCAGGCAAATCCATAGCCGTCGCCATTGACAGCCATCTTGGATTCAACAGCGGCCAGGCTCTGCTCTACCAGCGAATGCGATGGCGTGAGAATCAGATCCTCAACCCGAATGGATGGCCCGATCCAGGCAGCCAGACGACACACTTGTCACTCGCCCCGCTCAATCGCCGCGTCAGGATCGCGCGCCTGCAGACGAGTGTTCAGCGCATAAATTCTCCGCCGGGCAGTTGTTTCACAGAGACAGGGGATGAGCGCATGAACCACTGCTGCCAGCGCGGTAATAAACAATGCACCGGCAAATCCGAGCGCCATTCGCAGATGCTCGAAATAGGACTCGCCCACAGAATGCGGATGAGACAAAAACGCTGACTTCACTGCTGACAACGGAGATGCACTTTTTCTCTGCGCGTGTTCCATTGGATGCCTCTAGTGTTAAAACGACATTATCGGCCGCCAGGGGTGAGAAAATCGCCCGTTTTACTCATGGAAAAACATGATGTTCGGGATAATTTCACAAAATACTCAAAGTTTCGGCATTCTTGATTTGAACAAATAATCACCACTACCTGCCCGCAAACGAAACCTGCTCGTCAGCTGTGCTCTATGCCAGCGCTACTTCGGATACGGGAGTACTGCGATCTGGGGTAACGCCGGCAAGTCTCGCAAAATCAATTAGAAATCCGCAGCGAGATGAACCAGTCAAAGTGTTTTATTGCAAATAGAGGGTATTCACCTGCCGGTATAACCGTGCTGAAGAAAACACGTATGGCAGCTCACTGACCCAAACTACCTGCCAGCCGAGGTACAGCGTCGAGCAGGAGTCTGATACTATTCAAAGCCTATCCCGGTGTTGTTCAAAGAATACACTTGATGTGACCCACAGTAATTTCGCACTACGCATTTTCGGTTTTATAGTGCTGCTCGCAGTAAGTGAAAGTGTCGATACTCTGTATTTTTCGTATGCCCACGCTCAACCTCAGGATGAGTCTTCCGCTGCTCCGCAATCAACGATGCTGGTCGCGCCTGATAATGATTCCCTCATAGAGTCACCAATCATCCCGATACGGGATAAGCAGCCTCTGTCGTATATCGAATTTACTTTTTACGCGGAAGATTTTAATAATCACACCAGTAGTTGGGGCGAAGAAGGATATTCCGGGTATTCAACAAGCTTTACTACAGGCTCTCTGCTTAATTTTTCCGATGCACTCTCAGGAAAACTGGAACTCGACTTCACTGCAGACGCCGATGGACCTTCACTTTCAATACCTGTTGCGTGGCTTGCCCGTACCTACCAGTTAAATAAGTTTGACGGTGAAATAAAAGCCGGTTCAATACCGCTGTATGATAATCGCGGCTGGTTCTACGACAGCACTTTCGATGGAGTGCATACCACGATTTCTAACCAGCACTGGAAATGGTTTCTCAGTCTGGGCACAGAAACACAGGATTACTTACTGCAATCAACTATCGGAAATCCATGGTATGTGATGACAGGTGTAACAGCGACCTTATCGCGGGATCAGCAACTTTCTGCTTTGCTTGTTAGCAGCAACAAACGAGCATGGAGTGAAGACAGCACTGAGTCTAACTACAGCTGGCTAGGCCTTCAGGCCGCCGGGTCCGCATGGAGGAACGCACACCATACATTAAGCTATTGGGCACAAGCCGGCTTTATGCGTGGCAAAGAATCGAACGCCAACATCACCGCTAACACTGAATCAGACGCAGTAAATACCCAAATGATCAAATATCGGGGATGGGCTTATGACCTTGGCCTCACTCTGGCTACCGATCTGCCCGGAAGACCTGAATTTTCCATTTCAGTTGCACATTCATCCGGGGATTCAACTCCCGGAGATACAACAAAAAGCCACTACCGACAGCCTGACTACTATAGCAACTCAGCCAGTATTGGCAGCACATCGTCCACTGCATACTACGGTTCTGCCCTGGCACCGGAGTTATCAAACCTTCAGATAGGTTCGGCGGGTATTACGCTTCAGGTACTATCCGCCAGTTACGTCTCTGTGTTCTATCATCGGTACCAGCAAATCAACCCGGCTACGACTTTGAATTATCCGACAATCGATCTAGCCCTGACAGGCAATTCGAACAAGGTTGGAGAGGCACTGGATATTGAGCTGAGTATTTGGGAATCTTCACGGTGGTATTCGTCACTGTTACTTGGATTTTTTCTACCCGGTGACGCCGTTGAAAAACCACACCCGAGGGTGTCGTATGGACTGTTTGAGATTAGCTTCAGCTTCTAGCCTGGATTATTCATAAAGCATCAAGTCAATATTAGCGAATATGCTATGTGTACAGTTTCAAATCACATTGTGGCACCTTTTACAAATTAGCAGCGTGTCTGCTTGACGCCGGAAGAATATCTGTCGTTATCTCCCGGCCAGTCGTCCCCGGCACATGGCGGACCACGTTACTCAGACGATTGGCCGGATGGTTGAGCAGCCCGGTGATCTATAAAAAAGTCTATGCACGCCGTTCCTCACAAAAAATCCAGGTTAACAGGATGCTGTTGTTAGCCTGAAAGTGCCGGGCAGCTCAAGCAGGTTTTACCACCACGACCAGACCACTAACCGGGTTAGCGTACTCATACCTGAGCGTTTTGCTTTTCATGGAGAGTATTTTTAATCCGCAATTACTCGCCAGCCCCTCTATGTACTGCGGGTGATGGGCGTATCTGCCGGTCACCGTTAAATCAAATCCGGGTTGATTACTTTGTTCAACAGAGAACGCAAAGATGGATTCACGGTGCATTCGAGCACGGGCCAATGTGAACAAAGATTCAAGCGCGCCGAAATACACAAGCACATCTGCAGCAAGTATCAAGTCGAACAACCGATCATCAGCCGCCAGCCATTTGGTTATCTCGGCCACATGAATCTCATTGTACAGACCTGTCGACAGTGCCTTCGACATCATCTGGCACGATAAGTCGACACCACAGATAGACCCGGCACGGGACGCAAGTGCTTTTGCCATTAATCCGGTACCGCATCCAAGGTCAGCGACTTTTAGCGAATTCGCTGCCTTCGGCAGGAATTTAAAAACCGCTTTGGCAATGAGGTCTGGTGTCTGATAACCCAGATCTTCCAACAGTGACTGATCGAACGTATCAGCATAATCATCAAATGTCTGGCGAACATAATCGATCGGGGCTTTTGAAGGGGGAGGCTCTTCACTTAACGCAGTTACCAGATGAGAAATCGTCAGGTTGTCGGGATCGAGATCCACGTACCTTTCATAGGCACGCTTTGCTGCGCGAAAATCTCCCAGTGCGTGTTCAATATCTCCTAGCAAATACCAGTTTGCGGACTTTCCAGGCGAAGTTGTCACTAAGGATAGTGCGCAACGCTTTGCTTCCGCCGCCAGATCCGCCTCCAGCAGTGACTGAGCAAGCCTGCGTAGCTTTTTTCCACTGAGGATTGTCGGTGTAGTTGCAACCTGACCACCTGACTCGATTAGTCTTTTGTCGATGGCCTGTTCGATCCATTGCCTGTCACACACTGTGTTATCTGCCGCATTATCAGCCACATCAGTATCGGTGCACGCCAGTGAGCTGGCCTCATGCAGAATCGCCCCGAAATCCCGACTCCCGTCACAGAGCAGCAAAAGCAGAGCAGCCCGCGTATTCAACACATGGGTCTGCCGGGTAGTCCGGTCGATGACGATAGCACCCTGCTCATCAGAGAACCAACACAAGTCTGGATTCGAACTAAGTGCTGCCTCGCGAGCATAATCAGGCGCAACAGATTGTTGCACCCCACCACTACTGACTTGCATCAACTGTTATTTCTTCTTGGAACGTTTCTTTTTAAATACCTTCTTCTTGGACACTTTTTTCTTGGAGATCTTTTTCTTCGACGCTTTTTTCTTGGAGTGTTTCTTTTTTGAATTTTTCTTCTTGGATGACTTCTTCTTTGAGCTCCCGGCCTCTGCCTCATCCAGTGTGAGCACAGTTGATCCGGCTACCGTAGCGCCTAACAAAGCCAGCCCCTTGATCATACTTCTGCGACTAATATCCACAGTGCCGCCCTGCCCTTCTTTTTTCTTATCAGTCATACCTTTTTTCCTGTTGTAAAATCCTGATTAATCATCTCGATTCTTTACGCATTATCAGACTACGCTTTACTAACAGAATTTCACATCCCTCAAATGTACCAAACGCTCCCGCCTTCATTATTCACTGTAATTATCAACGATCTCCCGCAAGTATCCTGCAACGATAACCGGGCTGCTTTGCAGTAACGGGAAGCCGGCATCCGGCACCAAGCGCAGGCTGGCATTAACGGTGTTTTCACGAAACAACCCGCAGACACTCTGCACTGGATAAAGGCTGTCCTCTTCACCGTGAATAACTGTTATACCAACCGATAGATTCAGTATGTCTGCAGTCCAGTCGTCAAACACCATAGCAATGTCGTCTGTCGCTGTACCAACACCGTTGCGGGTGGCGCTATGGATGGCGTGATTAAGTTCACGCAGATTCTCAGGTTTAAAAACCACTTCAGCCTCCGCGGGCGAAGCAGCCAAATTACGCTTGAGGTATTGCTCACCGCCATGAGTTGCCATCATTCTTATTGCCTGTTTAACAAGGTCGCGCGTCCTGCCTTTGCTATCGTGAGATGCACCGAGCACCCTGTTCAACCATGGAGATAGAGAACACGACTTTTTCAGGTAGGCAATCGGCACAGGCGCGGCAACCTGCGCAAAATGATAAATCGACTTTGAAATGTGGTTCGCAAGAAAGTAACACAATGGCGCACTGGCGTTGTACGCCATGATCATTATTCTGTCTATTTCCAGCTGCATTAAAACAGAGCGAACGTCCTGAATCAGACAATCCAGACGGCCAACCCCGTCGGGTGGCAGGTCTGTTTTTCCACAACCCGGGGTACACACACTTATCAAATAGAGTCCACGATCATACAGCGCATTTTCCAGCTCTGTGGCAAAGGTATAGTTAACCGTATTGGCAATACTGAGTACAGGATCTCCACTGAAATCACCCATAAGTGTCAGCTCAACTCTGCGACCACCCTTACAGAGTATCTGTGCCTGTCTGCGACGCGGATGGCTGGCAGTCTGCACCAAAGTTTTCATGTCGCGTTCAAATGTACAAAGCGTTATTACCGCTCGAACCAGATCAGCCTGGGTTTTAGCGCCAGCCTTTTCCCGTATCGACTGAATCTGAGCTCTTATCGTTTCGTTTGATCGACGACGTTTGAGTGCTATTTCCTTCGACGAATATCCTTGCACCACACTTTCCAGCACATCGATCTCTGTTCTGGTCAGATTAAACTGGTTTTGAAACAGGCTTTTTGTTTTCCATTCGACCTCTACGATCAACAACAGTGCATTTGCTTTACCCCGGGTTGTTGCACTGATGACTACCATTACCGGATGCTTCAGATCAGTAGTCATCGCTCTGGTGATAATTAGCGCACGCTCTGCATCTATCGCTGCATTCTGTATAGTAGTGGCAATCAATTGTCCGAGACAGTTGTTTCCCTCAGGTTTAACAGGCAACTGCGCGACCGGAAAACGGGTTCCCACATTGAACCGTTTCCATGCACTGATGTTACTGTCAACCACGAAGCCATTCGCCGTGGCGACAAAGGCGGGATAGTCGAGCGTGTTCAACAAGCCTGCAACATCGACCCCGGCTGTAGTCTCATGATTTAAGGACGGCATTCCTCCGAGCCGTAATATTGCTGCCGCTTCGATTTCGACGAAATTAACTTCAGTTTCAGTCGAGTAGCACAGCTGTTCACAATCGAGGCTTGATTCGCTTAAATGATCACTATTAACAGGTAAATCATTTCCATCAGAGTTGTCTTTGTCAACCGAATCAGAAATACTATTTCCCAATATAACTCCCTGTACCTGCTCACTCGCGCAATGTGTCTTCACTCCAGAGGTTATGTAAAGCCACAATATGCGAGCACTATCTCACGCACCTTCAGCACTAAAGGTAGCCGACACAGGCACAGCATTAAATAGTTCATATTAGCGATTGACTTACAGAATAACCCCCTGCCTCAACTGGATTCGGCAGTCTGTTTCTCATGCCTTTACTGCATCATATGCAGGAGACCGCCCGGGTCATATATGCATCGACTGACCTGATTTACCGGGAGAAAAAACGCAGATACGAGCAGTTAATACTTAGCTGTGCGAATTTTCCTTACAGATTTCTACATCGAAAAGTTGCTTTGCGACTTCGAGCTGATAGGTACCAGAATACAGGTAGTTGTCATCGACCCCGTTCTTGTTACGCACATAGCC
>JAHDHK010000214.1 GCA_020631335.1 Chromatiales bacterium | reverse complement strand
GGAAATTATTCCCAACGCAAACAGAAGCCATAGCGAAAAACGACCAGTGCCGGTAGCGGTCGTCGCGGTGGCGATAGCATCAACGCGGTCTGGCGCTTTGATCCAGATCAACATACGGTCAACCACATCTGCAGTCTGCCGCGCACTGGCGGGCGACCCTGCCAGACACAGGCTGTCTGATACGCAGAGATCCAGCGTATGCTCTCCCTGAGTGATTAGATGCAATTCACTGCCTTTGTTATCACATTTAAATGAATGC
Source organism: Chromatiales bacterium (assembly GCA_020631335.1). GTDB lineage: Bacteria > Pseudomonadota > Gammaproteobacteria > Granulosicoccales > Granulosicoccaceae. The sequence continues at coordinate 9,839 of JAHDHK010000214.1, read as the reverse complement.
CGGATTTCCTGACCGGACAAGTCGGCCGGGCCGGTTTCAATATTACCCGCCAACGCATTGCACAATCTGACAGATTGCCGCGCGGGCAGCAGGCTGTCAGCTTTGCCATGTAACATAAAAACGGGCGGATAATTTAACGGGTTCTCTACCATTCGAGACGGAAAGCTGTTGGCACGGATCAGCCCGGACGACAAGTCGATCTCATCAATTGACAAGCCAGAAACCGCCTCGATAATACGTTGCCCCTGTTCATTGTCGTACTGACCGTTTCGAACCTGCGTGGCGAAGTCGCTGAAGTCTGTCGGCGCATAGAACAACACTGCCGCCTGCGTTTCAGCAGACCGCTCCACCGCCAGAGACAATGCAAGGTGACCACCGGCAGATTGCCCGAACAACACAGGCAGACCGCTCGCGCCAAAACGCTGCTGATTGGCTGCGACCCAGTCAAATGCATCGTTTACATCAGCCAGAATGTCGGCAAGTGTTGCATTACGGCACGCAGACGTACCGTCGTTATCCCCAATCAGGCGATAGAAAGGCGCGAACACGACGTAACCTTCATTAGTGAAGTGCGTAGCCATGTGCTCAATACCCAGAAACCCAGAACCGCGACGCTGCCAGCTCCCGCCGTGCAGCGCCAACAGTGGAGTTTGTCCCTGCGCAGACGGGCTGCTTTTATAAACCCGCATTTCCAGTGAACACTCACCAGTGCTGGTGGTGATACTTTTGAAGACTGATCGTTGAACAAACGGCTGTTGCAGACCGTTGAGGGTCAGCACACCGAAATCGAAAGCAGTACCCGGTGACCAGGCCCATTTACCGGTTGATGGCATAGTGGATAAGCCGTTACCCAGGCGGTTTTTGTCCAGCGCTACCGCGCAAAAGTCAGTCACACTGAACGGTGCAAATTCGAACGGCGATTCACACTTATGCGTGTCATGGTATGTCCCTGCCGTCACAGGTTGCTCTGCCACGCTACAATTACCCGTGCTATCCGAAAACACAGCAGCTCTCGATAGTGGCGTCTGCAACACGCCGCCTAGCTCACACTCCGCTGCATTGCCAAGCAACTCGGCAAGCTGCTGATTATCATCGGTAATCAAAGCAGCGAGTAGTAACAGCCGATTGTCCTGCAGATAACCGGTCGTTAGCGGGAACCGTGACTGCGGCGTCAGCAACTTATACAGTGCCACTATTTGCTCATCGCTCCCACCTGGCAGCTCGAGCAAAATAGCGCCATCCGAACCATTCTGCTCGAGCGCGCCTTTCAGTTGATCCTGCACACGTCTCTGCAGGCTATCGATTTCCTGTGCAATTGCACCGGGGGACAACAGATCATCAACTCTGCCTTGTAAAAACCTCTCGATCACATTACGAAGCAACGAATCCTCAACATCGACATCCACATTGCCATTATCGAGCTGACCATTGATTTTGATATCGGGCTGAATTTTCAGAGTGCTATCACTAATCCATTGCGGGTTCAGCGCCAATTCAACTTCCAGCAACAGCTGCAGAGGTCCGGTTGCGGTGAAATCGAAACTGTCACTGCCGAGTTCTACACAACTACCTAAGCGAATGCCGTAGTTTTGCCTGGCACGGCCTCTGGCATCAATGCTTGCAGACAAATTCAGAGTCACTACTACCGGATCGAACAGAGAGTCAAGCGTAAAACCAAGCTGCGTGTCCTGCCCGATAGCGATATCAGTAACCATCGATTGAATGGTGGTATTGGTACAACCATCCTCTACCACAGTATTTGTCAGGGTATCGGTGTAGAGCAGCTCACCCTCACTGAACGAAAGTTCCGCTGCCAGTAGTTTCTGCTCAATCTCTTCGAGCACCATCCGTCGCACAGCGTCTGGCTCAGTACGCGCACTTTGCAACGCTGAAGTCAGTTCGCCGACATTTAACCGGACCGTAGACGCAAACGTCACCGGTGAGAGCATTAACACTATTAACAGCCAGTAAATCCTGATAGAAAACTCCTCGAGAGCAATCGGGTAACCAACACCGATTATGACAACTTATTCAATGACAGGCAGTAACGTATCCAGCCGAATCGTCACCAATACAGCTCCATGACCGGCGTGGCATCGATCCGCCGTGACCAATACCCGAGAATTGGGTTAAAAAAAAATGCGGCAGAACAAGAACCTGCATAAAATAGCGAAGATGCCTGCTTATCTCGTCCCCGTACAAACTGCCAGACAATCTATTGAACAATAAAAAGAACCCCGTAAAGGCGCTACTGGTGCTGAGAAGCACACTGTACTGGGTATGGTCCATATTCAGTACCCTGCTAATGGCCGTTCCAGTACTTGCAACCGCGCCTTTTTCAACTTCCTTCAGCCTGAAACTTGCGCATTTCTGGCTTAAGCTGAACCTGTTCGGGCTGCGGCACTTCTGCGGACTCCGATGGAAAGTCCACGGCAGCGAGAACATTCCGACAGAACCCTGCCTGGTTTTGTCAAAACATCAGTCCACCTGGGAAACCTATTTTCTGCCGACGATACTGCCCAAAACCGTGTACGTTGCCAAACGATCGCTGGCCTGGATCCCGATATTCGGATGGGCATTGGTCGCGTTGAAATTTATCCTGATTGATCGAAAATCCGGCTCCAATGCGGTAAATCAGATCATCGCACAGTCAAAAGACCGCATGGCGCACGGCTACAGCATCATTATATTCCCCGAAGGCACCCGCATGCCGGTGGGCGCACCGCCCAACTACCGCATAGGTGGCGCTGCTGTCGCTGAAAAAACCGGCGCCGGCATACTCCCTGTCGCATTGAACTCGGGTGAGTTCTGGCCTCGTATGGGATATATAAAGTGGCCGGGCGAGATCACTGTTTGTATAGGCCCGCTTATTCGAAGCGAAGGCAAATCTGCAAGCGAACTCATCCATGCCACAGAAACATGGATCGAAAACAAAATGCAGGATATTTCGGTGGCCGATCGCTTTCCGTACTAATCGTGAACCAAAACATTGAATCCGGCGTCAGGCTTTACCCCGGGTAAATAGCCATACACGCCGCAGAGTAAAACCCGGTAACAACTTTGGATGGAACAAACGTATGAATGACTCAAACGCAGATATCGCTGTTATCGGCCTGGCAGTGATGGGCCAGAACCTCATACTCAACATGAATGATCATGGTTTTAAAGTGATTGCCTATAACCGCACCGCCGCCAGAACACACGAGTTTCTGGCAGGACCTGCGCAGGGAACCATGATAACCGGTGCAGAAACACTGGCAGAGCTGGTAGATGGTTTAGCCCGTCCGCGCAAGATTATGCTGATGGTTCGCGCAGGTGAAGCAGTGGATCAGACAATCGAACAATTGTTGCCGATTATTGATGAAGGAGACGTGATCATCGACGGAGGTAATGCCAACTTCACCGATACGCAGCGCCGCGCGGAGTATCTTCGCGAAAAGAATATTCTCTTTGTCGGCAGTGGAGTCAGTGGAGGCGAAGAAGGCGCCAGAAACGGCCCATCGCTGATGCCGGGTGGACACGCAGAAGCCTGGCTGTTAATAAAAAATCTTTTTCAATCCATTGCCGCTAAAACGGACGACGGCACCCCTTGTTGTGACTGGGTAGGTGACAATGGTGCAGGACATTTTGTAAAGATGGTTCACAACGGCATCGAATACGGTGATATGCAGCTCATTTGCGAGGCGTATCATTTTATGCACGCCTATCTGAACCTGGACAACCTGCAGATGCAACAGGTCTTTCGCCAGTGGAACGAAGCAGAGCTGGGCAGCTATCTGATCGAAATAACCGCGGACATTCTCGGCTTTCAGCAAGACGGCACTTTTGTTGTGGATCTGATTCAGGATCGCGCAGGGCAGAAAGGCACCGGAAAATGGACTGCGATCAACGCGCTGGATCTGGGTATTCCGCTGACGCTTATTGCAGAAGCAGTCTATGCCAGAACGCTCTCTGCCCTGAAACAGGAACGCGAGCAAGCTGAAAAAGTACTCAAAGGACCGCAGGCACAGTCGCCGGAGTCGACAGATGAATGGATAACACCTCTGGGAGAAGCATTGCTTGCCTCTAAAATGGTCTCGTATGCGCAAGGCTTTATGTTGATGCGAGCTGCCGCCAGCGAATATCAATGGTCAATTGACTACGGTGCAGTTGCCCAAATGTGGCGAGGCGGCTGCATCATCAGATCAGTCTTTCTCGACGACATCAAAGCCGCATTTGAAAAATCACCCGAACTCGCCAATCTATTGATTGATGATTACTTTGCCAATGCGGTGATGACAGCACAAACAAGCTGGAGAAAGGTAATTGCCAAAGCCGTTGAAACTGGCATTCCGGTGCCAGCGATGAGCTCGGCATTGGCTTTTTACGATGGATATCGAACCGGACGACTTCCGGCAAATCTACTCCAGGCACAACGCGACTACTTCGGTGCACATACTTATGAGCGGGTAGACAAGCCAGCCGGTCAGTGGTTTCACACAGACTGGACCGGTGAAGGCGGGAACGTATCGAGCTCAACTTATGACGTATAAATTCCCGACCCGGTAATCCGTCAGTGTGGTGACGACACTTTAACTAAAACGCACGGTGTTTGTACTGCAGCAAGCCCCGCGGCGAACGTTTGTAATGGCGGCTATACGTCCCTCATACATCAGCAAAAATGCTCCGGCAAGGGAAGTTCACAACCGCTGGCGTGCAGGCGGACTGTGCAGCTGACATTGCCAGTTCAACAAGTAAAACTGAAGTTCGAAATATAGTCGCACTGGTAAGCGATGGTTACCCGAAACTTGTCAAAACGCTGGCAACAATTATCGGTAACGCCTCAAAGTTACGCTGCAACAGATTATCCAGTGATCCCCCGCTATTGCACATACTGTTTTCATGCAGGAGGACAGGCTGCCGGGAACCTTTGTTTACAATCAACAATACACCGACGTTGTAAACAAATGTCAGCCTGAGCAGAACCGCCTCGAATCGAAAACCTTACCATGCCCGGTTTTGTTAACACCGTTTTGCTGGAACCAAACTTGATTCACAAATACGGTGAGATATGTTGCCTGACTCACAGTCTGTCAGCACCGGCTATACACCGGGTTGGCAGCAGGCTCCTGCAGGCAGTCAGTGCGAGGAATTACCCGGTTGTTTCCCGAATACGCGCAAGTCAATCTATTGCTGCTGGCAGGTTTGTGGTTTTTTCTGTCCGCAGCAAATCCGTTCAGTATCCTGTGGAGAACAGTCACGTTAACCACATTGCTGGCAGTTCAGTTGTCTTACACTTATTGGAGAATCACCGAGACACTTCCCGCGTTTGAATTCACCATCGCCATGACATGGATGTATCTGTTCTTTTTGAGTGAATTCATCGTGACTATCTACATTGTCTGGCAATGCGTTTGTTTAACCAGGCACAAAGACAGATCGTTGCAATGCGACAGCCTGGTCAACAAACACAATAATCACGTTACGACTATCGATCTGTTTATTCCGACTTATGCAGAGCCCCAACCGCTCCTCGAAAAAACCATTATTGCAGCCGGAGCTATAGAACACTCGCATCTAACCGTATGGATTTGTGACGATGGCAATCGCCCCTGGCTGAAGGCACTGTGTGAACTGCACAACGTACAATACCTGAGCAGACCGAAGGACGATCCCTGTAGAACCAAAGCCGGCAATCTGAACTGGTCGATTCCGCATGGCTCAGGCGACTATGTTCTGTGCCTCGATGCAGATTTCCAGGCCGAGCCCCATATGGCAACCCGACTCACCGCCCTGCTCTGCCAGAAACACATTGCCCTGGTGCAGGCTCCACAGCACTTCCGAAACCTGGATCCGGTTCAGCGCAATCTGGGATGCACCAGAGGATGGACTGAAGAACAAAGATTTTTCTTTGACATCAGTCTTCCAGCACGGGACGCATGGAACAATACACTGTGCGTTGGCAGTTGCTGGGCCACTCGCAGAGAAGTGATAGAAAAGATAGGCGGATTCCCCAAAGACTCTGTTGTTGAAGATGTCTATTTCGGATACCTGGTAAAGAGCTGCGGATACAAAACCGCCTATCTCAACGAAAAACTCGCCACGGGTCTGGCAGCAGAGGATGCACATTCATTTGTGGCACAACGAACCCGCTGGTGTGCCGGCGCGATGACTCTGCTCAGTGCACCGCACGGACCAATCAGGGCAAAAGGTCTGAGCCTGAAAGATCGATTGTTCTATGCGGAGATACCGTTCTACTGGCTTACCCATTTACATCTTTTGCTGTTATTGTGTGCGCCCATTCTATACGGCTTCTTCGGCTACAACGTCTTTCATTGCTCCACAGAAGATCTGTTCGGCATCATTCTGCCGAAGTGCATTTTATTCTCAGCCATATTCTACTGGTTAAGTGAAGGAAGATGCATTCCGCTCATCACCCCGGTCCAGAGAACCTTCCCGGTTTTCCAGGTCTGCAGATCCATGTTACAGGGCACTTTCTTTCCCGGTTCAGTGACATTCAAGGCCACTCGAAAAAGCATCCGTCATCGAAAAAAACACATTCACTGGGAACTGGCAGCACCGTTTATCATTATTGGTATTCTAACGACTGCTGCCATAGTAAAAACGCACGCACAGGATTTTAATCGCTTTGACTGGTCCGATTACAGCGCATACAACGCTATGCTCAGCGCATACTCACTGATCACTATTTTATTGTGTTGTTTTTTATGTGTGGAAAAGCCGGACAGCAGTCAAACGGACCCATTAGATATTCCTCTCAACGGCAGTCTGCGCACCACCGCTGCAAATATCCTTAGACGTATATTCAGATAAAACTAACGGTTTTTTCCCCGCAAACGCAGTTTTCATTAAAAAATTATTCTTATAAAAATGTCTGATTTCCACTTGCGAATACCAAAAACTCCAACTCGTTTCCTACGTGGTATATCTGCCTATGTATTCGGCAGAAAAGCACTGGATGTACTGCCGTACCTCGATCTGAATTCTCATCGAAAAAACCAGTTAATTCTGAATCGTGTACTAAAAGCCATCAGGATTAGCATTGGGGCTTTTATTCTGCTGATTATAGGCACCAACATCGTCATTCCGCAGGTATTGCCTGTTTCCGGCAAGAGCATTGTCAATGCAAAGCTTGAGTGGATACGTACACCGATCCAGGGAAACGTGCATTTCAGATCGATCAACATCGGCGATACAGTGTCACGCAATGGCATACTCGGCAAGGTAACAAACGAGAGAGCCGACGATAATTTTCTGAATCAGCTCAACCTGCAGAAGTCAGCAATCGAGACTGCAAAGCTGAACATCATTGACCGTCAAACACAGCTTAAGGGAGAACAACAAAAACTGGAGCAAAGACTATTTCACTCTCTGGCCGACCTTAAAACACAAACCGCAATACAAATCGACACAATACAGCATGAGCTGGCCCTGGCACTGACAGAGGCAGAATCACTGGAGAATAAAATATTCAGATACAAGGCAGTCAACCGCGAGCAGGCGCACAGCGGTCAATATGCAGTGGTCAGCAGAAGTCAGCTTGATCAGGTGCAAACCGACCTTTCGGAAACCGAAGTAAAGATCAGCGCGCATACCAATACACTCGCATTGCTGGAGCAACGTCTGGAATCGGCAACCAGTGGTCACTTTGACAGCCAGAACGCCCCTCAGGAACGACTTCAGTTACTTGATATAGAAAGAGGCCTGGCCAGCATACAATCCGAATTATCTTCACTGATGCTGAAGGCTGAGGCAATTGACCAGAAGATCACCGAGCGCAAAGCGCACGTTGCGTTGATAAGCGAACACAAATTGATTTCAAATGCTTCAGGTATTGTCTGGGATATCGCATTCTCCGAAGGCTCCTATGTCCACAACGGAGACTCTTTGATTGCCATCGCTGATACCGACACACTGACAGTGGAATGCATATTCCACCAGCGCTACCTCGACAACATAGAGGCCGGGGACCACGCCACTGTGAATCTTATGGGATCAAACCGGAAAATCACCGGCAAGGTAGCCAGTATCACGATTCGCGATCACGTAAAGTCAAATGATCTCAGCGCTTTTAACTTCGGAGATTTATCCTCTGATGAATTCAAGGTGATAGTGGAGCTCGACAGAAATATCGATGTCACACCATTAATCGGGCAACGGGCTAAAGTCATTATCAGTGGTTCTGAACACAACCTGGTTTCCAGAATGCTATCGATGTTAAACCGCTAACAGCGGTATTGAAAAACGTGATGAGCGACGGTCTGAGAAGGCCCATGCCCTCAGTACAATAGCAACCGAAGATGCGCAGTTGATGAGGTATAACTAAGCATTTTGACCGGGCAGGCGTTCCAGTGTGAATTTAGCGCCCCCGGACCCATTACAATTGCGAGCACAATAGTTTTTCAACAGCCTGCCAGCTGAATCGTTCAATAGAGATTCACGCACCCGGCGATCTGTCAGGCAGACGTCAAACGCAACGGCCACTCTTCATGCACGACATACCGGGCACCGCGGCGATCGAGGATACTTTCGCACAGTTGCACTGAGTCGAATGCAAGATCAAAAGCCGGATCAAGCAACGCGGATTGAGGCGGCATTGATGGTTTCCGTGCAATAGTAATGTGTGGCTCAAACTGTCTGTTGCTGACCCGGATTCCCGCCCTGTTAGCGATCTGTCGACAATACCCCGCGAGTACGGCAACCGACCCGGCTGGCTGGTGACTCCCCAGCCACAGCACCTGCGGCTGGGGCCAATAGCCTACCTTATCGAACAGCATCGAAAACTCATGCACCATTTGCTGTTCAGACATCATTTCGGTAATTCGCATGATAGTGCTGCGGTCTGTTTCGCCGAGGAAAGCTAGCGTGATATGGAGGTTGGCAGCCGGCACCCGCCTGCTGATATTGGGCCAGCAGCTGGCCGCCCATTTTTCAATGGCCAGTGCACACTCCGGAGCAGGAGTCAGACATAAAAAAGCGCGCATGAGGTTCTAAATGATAACCAGGATTGCTAAATATCAGCTGTCCAGCCACTTACCACAGTTCCAGCAGCGGCCGAAGTTCCCGTCGATGGTTTCTTTACAGCTACCGCACTGCCGAACAGGGTGCTGTGTTTTCTTGCCGGTTTCATAGTCACGGATTATATCGAGCGCACGCTGCTCATGTTGATCAATGCTGATCCATACACTCACCACTCCGCTGAGCGGTAGTTCACCGGCACCACCGGTCAGGTGTTGTCCTTTTATAAACGCATCCAGTCCCCCGGCTCGCAATTCATCCAGCGCGAGCTGTGCGTCGATTATATTCTCTGCCTCATAGACGCGAATCATTATTCCGGTACTTCGAGACTGTATGGCAATTCAAGTATTGTCACCATGTGCTGTGCCTGTTGATTGAGATACACAGGCTGGTCCATCGCATCAATCGCACACACTGCCAGCATGCGAAAGGTATCTGCTTCTGCCGGCTGAGCATCGACAACCTTACCGATGGCACTGGTTTTACCTTCACTGTAAAGCTCGCTCCCTGCTACCGGCACGCCGGCAGCAGCATCACCGGAGAGCAGATACATGCGACGTTTCAGCTTGCCGAGGTATTGCATACGGGCAACCACTTCCTGCCCCGGAAAACACCCTTTCTTAAAACTCACACCATTAATGTGCTGCAGATTGAGCATCTGCAACACAAAGGCTTCACTCGTTTCACTGTCAATGCGGGGCATGCCGGCGTCAATATCGTGTAAGCGCCATGCACGCTCACCACAGGCTGACGATGAAGCAGACATCAATTTCCAAAGCTCGACGGCACGGGACACCGGCGCAGTAATTTCGAAACGATCA
>JAHDHK010000213.1 GCA_020631335.1 Chromatiales bacterium | reverse complement strand
CGCGCTATTTTCAAAACACAACCAACCAATAACCTCTGCCAAGTTAAATCGAACCGTAATTGAAAGAGCTAGCACCAACGTAGGGGAGATAAGCGCAAAGCGCATCTACCAATCCAACTACAACAAAACACTAAATGCGCACTACCAACCAACAACTCCCCAAGTTGTCACGCGCGCTATTTTCAAAACACAACCAACCAATAACCTCTGCCAAGTTAAATCGAACCCTAATTGACAGAGCTAGCAACAACGTAGGGGAGATAAGCGCTAAAGCGCATCTACCAAACCAACTACAGCAAAACACCAAAGACGCCCTACCAACCAACAACTCCCCAAATCGTCGCCCGCGCTATTCCCATAGCGCGGGCAATCAATACCTCCACTGCCTAAATAATCCGAACCCTAATTGATCGGACTGGCAGTAATCTGAAAGATAAAACCATCATCCGTAGCGGCATATAACGCATTATCCGGCCCCATCACCAGGCCACGATATCTGGTTGTGATTCCGGTCGGCATGATGATAGCCCCTTTGATTGACAGGCCGTCGTCAGCAAGGTCGTAAACGTCAATGCGTGATCCCGGTGGGGTAGCGCCGAATCCAATACCCATGATCCCTGCAGCTAAACGCCCTTCATAGATACCCCAGTTTTCGCCGGTCAGAAAAGCTGCTGATCCGGTACCCTGCGAATATCCATGGTTGTTCCAGGAGGGTGGCATCAGATCTTCGAAGCGTGTATCACTCATTGGTGTATAAGCAGCACGAATTGCAGGATCCATGGCATCCATCTGGTTAGGCTCATAACCGCAGTACTCGTCCGGGCATTCGCCTCGACCGCCTACATTTTGGGCCGGGTCCCATCCTGCATTACCACCATTGACCAACTTGGTGATTTCATCACTGTGCCATGGGCCGTGCTCTGCTGTGAACGCTGCACCATCACTCGGGCGAAAATCTATACCTTGTACATTTCTGTGTCCGTAGGTGTAGATTCGCTTGTCAAAGCCTTCAGGCGGGTTGTTGTCAGGGTGTGCGTTGCCATCACCATCTATTCTAAGAATTTTACCGCACAGCAACTGACCATCCTGCGGGCAAATTCCTCTATGACGATCACCACCCGTCACCCACAGATATCCATCCGGGCCTATACGTAACCTGCCACCATTGTGCGCGCCGGGTCCACCGAAAGGTTGATCAGATTCGAATGGTTTGTATTGAATGTCGGTAACAATATCCGTGCGGTCAGAAACACTCTTGAGATCTTCGCTGACGGTAAACCTCATCACGATGTTTCCATCGCACTTTTCGAAGTTGGTTTTACAGCCTTCACCGTAGTATTTGGTGGACGATGAATAGAGATACAGTGTGCGATTGTCTGCGAAACCAGCGTCAGCAACTACGCCCAGTACACCGGCCTGGCCATCACAGAAAAGATCATCACCTGCATCCGGATAGCCGCTGGAGCCCTTGACTCCGTACAGTTTATTTACATTGCCTGAAGCTTCGCGTACCGAAAGGCCTGCACATTTTTCGGTGAAAAACATGGTGCCGTCAGGCAGAAAAGACATATCCCACGGGTTTTCCAGTCCGGTCATGAACTCCGTTGTTACGATTTTTGGCACATTCATTCTTTCGCCGTGACCGTCGGCGTGTGCAACAGACGCGGTGCCCATTAATACAAGGGCAGACGCGAAGAGCGTGGTCTTCGTATATGTAGTCATATTTTCCTCCTGGTGTGAACAAAAATTACATCATGGTGTTGCTACCTGTAAATAAGCCGCCAAGTCTGCGATTTCCTGATCTGTTAGTGGTTTTGCCATCATGATCATCAAGGATGAATTGGGTCCAACCTTGATTCCGTTCCGGTAGGTTTCCAGCATCGATGTTGTGTAGGGGATTTCTTTGCCGGAAACTTTCGGGTAACTCGCTACACCTTTACCCGCTGCGCCGTGGCAGTTAACACACGTTTTTTTGTATCTTGCCTCTCCGGCTTCAATATTGCCGGCTAACGCTTCGTCTGTTGCAGTCGTTACGTTTTCAGGCCGCGTATCGCCGCCATTGGCAAAACCGAAAGGGCAAAAAAGAAGTGAAAAAACAACCGCTCTGGTTGATGTAGCTATCATGATTTGTAGCCGTAACAAATAAGTTTCATCAGAATGACGATATAGCAGTCTATAGCAGCGTGAAGCAATTTCAAAGAAAATTTACTCTATCGATTGAAGTTTATTGTTTACCAAAGCGCGGGCGAAACTCAGTTGTGGGGGTGGTTGGTTTGTTGTTGAACTGGTTGCACTATATTGTTAAATCCAGCCGGGGCTTCCAGAAAGGCCTGAACAACTCAATTTTCGGGCAGCGATCCATGACGACTTTGAGCCCGGCATCTTCTGCAAGTTTTGCTGCGTTGTCATCATAGACACCGATCTGCCCCCAGAGTACTTTCGCGCCCACCTCGATCGCCTCCTGTGCTACGCCATAAAGTTCTTCGGATCGTCTGAACACCTGTACCATGTCTATTGGCTGATCAACTTCCCGCAATGCGTTATACACTTTGATACCACGGATCTCGTTGAGTGCCGGGTTCGGGTTGATTGGAATCATGTGGTAACCGGTTTCATGCAGCACTCTTAGTACACCATAACTGAACTTGGTTTTATCGCCGCTGGCGCCTACCATCGCAATCGTTTTTACAGAGCGCAGAATGTCGGTGAGATACTCAGATGAGTATTCATAAGGGCTTTTGATTTCGGCTTCGGGCATGGGCTATTCCTTCTTTGCTGCGATATCTGCTTTTAGCTCGTGAGGTTCAAGCGGATCAAGAAACGGGTTGCGATAAAGTTTATCGTGACTGTCCACGCCTATCTCAAAGGTACAGTCGGTCAGTGGTTGAGCAACACAAAGTACAACGTAGCCGTTATTCAGTTGACGATTGTTGAGTGCTACCTGTCTGCGCTGGTCGACACTGCCTTCTATCAGCTTTGCAGCACAGGTAATGCAGCCGCCATACTTGCAGCCGTAGGGCAGATCTACTCCCTGCTTACGCAGTGTTTCCAGCAGCGGTCGTCGTGCGTTAACGGTGTAAGTCGCATTGTTACGATTGGCAATAGTGATCAAACGTGTTGCTGTCATAGCCAGATATCACTGGTGCAGTCTCCACCGGGATAGCGGGTTTCATGACACCGGCTGGGGCCGTTTGGCTCATTACCGAAATTCACCATAAAATCTTTGTTGATCGACATGCCACCGTGCTCGACATCGCAGTCGATCATCATCATGACGCCGCCTTTGGTTCGGATCTCCGGGTAAAACTGATTGTCCCAGGTGGAAAACAAAGAGGTCGTGACGTAGAGCCTGGTGCCGTCCAGCGACAATTGAAACATCTGTGGACCGCCGGCAACATCGATACCGTTCACCTGCGGGGCTTTGCCCAACAGACCGCCCATCCATACCTGACCGGTCAGTTTGGGATGATGAGGGTCACTGATGTCATATTGCCGCATGTCTCCGTGAAGCCAGTTGTTCAGGTAAAGATATTTATCATCCATGGAAACGAGTATCGCCGACATCACACCGGGAATGGGGATAGGCCACTCGGGGTGAGGTTCGTTATCAATATCTATGATTTTTTCCCATTCCCACTTGCCGGCATCGGATTTCCAGAAGTGAATGACGTTAGCGCTTAGTGCAGCGCCGCAGAATCCATGCGTACTGTCGGGGTTGTGGTGAAATTTCACTTCCAGTGGTATCAGTCCGTCTTCTCCGAGGTACATGGTTTCAATCGGTTTACGCTGTTCAAAGTCCCACAGGTGCAGGCGTCGTCCGTACTTCAGATGACCGACTTCCTCAAGATCAAAGCCCGGCATAAAAGTATTCGGTGCTGCCCACTCGGAGCTGACCATAATGTTGTGTCGTGGCTGATACCAGAAGTCGTAACTGAACGGGATGTCACCCATGCTGGCTTCCCAGCGCCCGACAATGTCGAAGTCTTTATTCACATGTAGGTAACCACCTGGCGCCTCGCCTTTGGCATCACCCAGGAAAGAGATAATAATTTCCGACCCCAGGCAGTGCACCGTATGAGGTCCGGACAGGTTGGCCTTCGCTTTTATCTCTGCGCCATCAATGGTTTTGTGCAGCCGGGGGGCAAACGGGTCAGTGCCGGTATCAACGACATAAATATTGTTTGAACGCACACCCGGAACCAGCAGGTATTTGCGCGACATCGAAGCATCACTATGGCATGACGAACAGGCATTCCAGCCCATATGGTGCAACTCATCGCCAATGCCCGACATTTCCAGTCGATGGATAACCTGTGAGTAGGTCGGGCTTTTCGGATCGGCGTCTACCGTGGCCAGGTAATCCGGCTTCTGAATGCCGGTGCCGGTGTAGATCGCAATGGTGTACAGCAGCTTTTCGCGAGGTGCCGCCATTGCCTCTTCGGGGCTCGCGTAACCCGGGCCGCAGCAGTGCGTGTCTGACATCTGGATCTCGTTGTAGCGGACTTATTAATTATCGTATAATGAAAATGTAAATATCACAAATTAAGAAAAATGCATCTTGAACGCTTGATAATGATTCTGGAGATCGCCGGTCAGAAGGGTGAAGTAACGGTTGGCGATATTCGTGACCACTCGGATCTGCCCAAGCCAACGGTTTATCGTCTGGTGCAGGACCTGGTGGGTACGGGCTTGCTTGAGCCTGTCGCCAAAGGGCTGTTCGTCGTGGGCACACGTTTAAAGCGTATAGCGCATAGCGAGCAATCTGACCGGATGCTGCTGGAAATTGTTGCCCCGGCGCTGAAAGCGGCAGCCGACAAGCATGGCGCCTGCTTTTTTCTGTCCCGTCTGCGTGCCCGTGCGGTAGAGATTATTCATGTGGAAACGCCCGATGCCGGCGTGTCCTATCTGCATCCGGGGCTGGGCAAGCGACCGTTGCATGCCTGTTCGTGTTCAAAGGCGGTTGCCGCGTTTTCACCGGCGCTTGAACTGACCGCCGAGCTTGAAGGCCGGTTAAAGGCTTACACCGAATTCACCATAACGCGCATGGAGGACTTGCACGCCGAGTTTGAACAAATCCGGCAGCGCGGTTATGCCGAATGTGTTGAAGAAATCGAACGAGGCATGTGTTCAGTAGCTGCACCATTGGGCAACAGTGAATTTGGCAGAACTTTATCGATCGGTGCCACTGGTTCATTGCGGGTATTCAATGCAGATTTTCGGGCGGAAATCGGGCGGCAAGTAGTGACGCTGGGTGAAACACTGGCAGCAACACTTGCATGGAATAAACCTGCACACACACCCAAAACTGACACAGTAAAAACTGCGTAGTCAGTGGGTGTTCAACAGCCTGCTAAATCAAGCTGCTCAACATCCGGTCAATACCCCGGCCACGAGTGCTGCAAGAGTAATAATCAATGATGCAATCTGACGATTTCGGGTTTGGTACACAGATTCGCAAGTCTCCCTATTTTGATGCAACTGTTCGATGGGGCGCCAAAGGATTTTCCGTCTACAACCATATGTATATACCGCGTGACTTCGGTGACCCTGTACAGAATTTCTGGCACCTGGTGAACGATGCCATACTGTGTGATGTAGCAGTTGAACGGCAGGTTGAAATTACCGGACCGGATGCAGCGGCCTTCACGCAGATGCTGACACCGCGCAACTTGTCTGGCATGGCAGTGGGGCAGTGCAAGTACATACTGATCACCAATCAGGACGGGGGCATTCTGAATGACCCGATACTACTGAGACTTGCCGACAATCACTTCTGGATCTCGCTGGCTGACAGCGACATTCTGCTGTGGGCGCAGGGGGTGGCAGTGCATGCCGGTATGGATGTCAGTATCTGCGAGCCGGATGTCTCACCACTGCAACTGCAGGGCCCCGGGTCCGGCAGGGTCATGCAGGCGCTGCTCGGCGAGAGTATTGAAGATTTGCGTTACTACTGGTTGCGTGAGCTTGAACTCGATGGTATCCCGCTGGTGGTTTCACGCACCGGCTGGTCGAGCGAGCTGGGCTACGAAATCTATCTGCGTGATGGCTCACGCGGTGATGAACTGTGGGAGAAGATAATGACAGTGGGTGCACCGCTGGGCTTAAAGCCGGGACACACTTCAACCATACGTCGTATAGAAGCGGGTATGCTTTCTTATCATGCCGATGCTGATAGCCAAACCAATCCCTATGAGCTCGGGCTGGATCGACTGGTAGACCTCGATATGGATATCGACTTTATTGGTAAGCGAGCATTACGGCAAATTTACAATAAGGGTGTGTCAAGAAAGCAGGTGGGTTTGATTATCGAGGGTGAACCTTTGCAGGGGCCCAACACCACATTCTGGCCGATAGAAATAGCAGGAAAGACTGTTGGTCAAGTAACCTCGGCGGTTTATTCACCGAGGCTGAAACAGAATATTGCGCTGGCCATGATAGCTGTAGAGTCCGCGGTTACAGGCACCGCTGTTAGTGTAGCTACCCGTGCCTCCACTATGAAGGCACATATTGCAGACTTTCCTTTTTATGATCCTAAAAAGGCACTTGCTGCACAGTAAAAAACTGTGTGGACAGACTTAATTGTAGCCAATGATCAGGTAAGACCGCAGGCAGGCTGCAAAAAAGGCTAGTGCTTTGACGCGAATCGATGTGCAGCGGTAAAAAATTCTTCGAACTTGGCGCCCGGCCATACGTGATTCGCTCCGCTGACACTGATAAATTGGTCAGTGGAAAAGCATGGTGCGTAGTGTTCACCAAGAGAAACGGCAAAGTACTCTCTGGTGTTTTCTCCGATCACAAATGCCGTTGGTACGGTGCTTTGCTTTATTTGATCACAGGTGAATCTTGATGTCGGATTACTCGTCGCATAAAAGTAATCCTGCAACAGTTTTCCTTTTGCTCCGATTACTTTTTGCGGACCTTCTGGTAGCGACTCGAAAAAACCTTCTTTACCTATCACTGCGTCAAGCAACGCACCGGCGGCCGCTTTGTACTCTTTGTCGGTTGCCAGTGCGAGACTCTCACCGATAAACGCTTTCCGTATTTTTTTAAATTCGGTAGCCTGCGGTTCGGGTCTTGCCATCGCTGCTGCGCCTTCATAAAGATAGGCACTGCGAACAAGATCCGGATACTTCAACGCGGTTCGATGTGCAACCATAGCCCCCATCGACCATCCTACAAGGTGCGCAGATCCTGCATCTAAAGCGCTAATCAGTGCAGCGAGATCATCGGCATATAAATCCATGGATAACGGCGGCCAGCTTTCATCCCATTCTGAAGTGCCGTGATATCTCATTGAATAGGCGATTGTTCGGTAGTGTTGTGAGAAAAGCGGCATATGATCTTTAATCCATCGCCGATGATCAGACAAAGCGCCGTGCGCAAGTATGAGCAGAGGGCCGCTGCCTTGCTCGACATATTTAATAGTGGCGCCATTGACTTCTATGGTTTTGGATTCGAGCGCGCGTGCAGATACACTGAATAAAAGGAGGGTTGCCAATAGCAGAAAATAGTGTTGTAAAGCGCGTTTACGTAAAATTGACACAGGTTATTCCCTTAACTTTAAATGCGAAGCGTTAGTTAAGCTAAAGAACGGAACCTGAGTCAATGGCGCATAAGTATCATTCTAGGTAGACAATAGTCTAGGTTTTACAGTTATATAACTGGTATTTATTAATGAACAGGCGAGCATCGTAAAATGCCCGCCAGATATACAAGTGTTGGCTAAATGCCCGCTGTTGTGAGCTTAATAAGTAGCGCGCCCACCCGACAAATCGAATACGGCTCCAGTCGTAAACGAATTTTCCGGCGACACTGCCCATACAATCATTTTTGCCGCTTCTTCTACATCAAGAAATCTGCCTCTGGGAATTTTCGACAGCATATAATTGATATGTTCTTCACTCATTTGATCGAATATGCGGGTGCGCGCGGCAGCCGGGGTAACACAGTTAACGGCTATGTTGTGGTCGGCAAGTTCTTTCCCCAGCGATTTGGTCAGCCCGATAACCGCGGCTTTAGAAGATGAGTACGCAGAGGCGTTTGGATTGCCTTCTTTACCAGCCACAGAGGCGATGTTCAATATACGGCCGTAGCCTTCTGCTTTCATGCCCGGTATACAGACCTTGTTCACCAGAAAAGTGCCATTGATATTCACATCAAATACTTTTTTCCACGCTTCAAAGTCATAGTCCTCAACCGTGGCGTTCGGCCCGGCAATGCCGGCGCTGTTGACGAGTATTGCCGGTGTTGAAAAGGCTTTGCATGTCTGTTGGTAGGCGGAATTGACCGAGGCGGGGTCGGTAATGTCGCAATTTACCGCGACTGCCTGTTCGCCGAATGCCGTCATGGCCTTTTCATTGGTGGCATCGTAGTCCCAGCTGGCTACCCTGACGCCTTTTTCAACGAGCTGTTGAACAACCGCTAAACCGATTCCCTGAGCGCCGCCGGTGACCACGGCTACCTGATCTTTCATGTGATTCTCTCTTGTGTAAATAGGTGTATTCTACCGTACCTCATAGACCCAATAGTGCGCATCTCCATCATCACGATAAGGCGCATCCAGGTGCCGGCTTCGCAAATGCACGATGCCTTTATTTATCAATTGATCGGACACGCTCTGATAATTAGTTTGGGTGTAATAAGGGACCCGCGTACTGATCACCACAACCCCGCCGGGTTTTGTCATGCCGATAATTTGATTCAGCGCATCCGGAGTAACATGGCCGGGGGTGAAAACGCCGAGGCACACGGCGGCATCGTAGCGCTGCTGTAGTTTTTGCGGCAGTGGATCGTGCAGGTTGATATTAGCGTGCAGTGCCTGGTACAGCGTTGTTTCTCTGGCTTTTTCTATCATCGCTTCTGACAGATCAATTCCCTCTAGCTGCGTCAGGCCCAGTCGGTGTAAAGCCGGTGCCATCAAGCCGGTGCCGCAACCGACATCGGCAACTACCAGCGACTCGCGACTCTCATTGACAGTCGGTGCAATTGAATCACCCAGCAGCTGCGCAATATATTGGATGCCGTAATAATTTTCACGAACATCATCATCGTAGGTTTTTGCCCAGCCTGTGTAGTAATCGACAATCGCCTCAGGCTCACCGTTGAGCTTCAGGGCGTCGTGAATGTTAACGTGAGGAGCGTGAGTCGACTTGGTCATGGTGCATTTGTTTTGGTAGCTGGTTGCTCTGGGGCGGAAGTCTGAGTTGTTTTGTAATCCAGATCATCAACCCGATCACAATACCCCAGAATGCGGCACTGATTCCTAACAGTGTCATGCCGCTGGCAGTCACTAAAAATGTCAGCGCGGGTGCTTCAAGTTGTTGTTGATCATTAAACGCGGCGGTGATTGATGCCAGCAGTGCGGGTATCAGTGCCAGTCCGGCGACTGCGGTAATAAGGCCGTCCGGAGCGTGGTTAGCGATGTCAATGATGGCGGCAGAGAGAAAAGCAAGTAACACATAAGCGATGCCGCAGGTTAATACTGCCCAGTAGCGCTTTGATCGATCTTCACCGGCTTCTTCACCGCACATCATGCCGGCGGTAATCGCAGACATGTTTACCGGAACAGCACCGAAGGGTGCGATCAGCAGGCTGAAGAGGCCGGTGTTTTTAAGCAACATCGCTCTGTCCGCCGGGTAGTGATTCAGTTCGAGCATGGTGAAACCTGGAATGTTCTGTCCGGCCATGGTCACCAGATACAATGGCAAACTGATTGAGATAAACGCATTGAGCGTAAAAAGCGGTGTCAGTGTGGTTGTGGGCAACGAGATCAGGGCGATCTGTGTACTGCTGTTGTCTGCGCCGAAAAACAGCACGGCTGCAAACACAAATACCGCGCAGGGCATGGCCGCTAGTTTATGCCACATGAGCCCGGCCAGCCATGCACCCAGCACTGGCAGAAACATCAATGGAGACTGGCCAAGTGCAATGGCCGGTGCAAAACACAAATTCAGTAATACCCCTGCCAGCAGTGCACTGGCCACAGGCTTCGGGATGGCGGCGACCAGACGTCCCAGTGGTGCGATAAATCCAGTACTGATTATTAATAGTGCGCAGACGATGAAGGCCCCCGAGGCTTCCGCAAAGCCGCCGGGCAACACCTGACTCGTGGCAAGAA
>JAHDHK010000212.1 GCA_020631335.1 Chromatiales bacterium | reverse complement strand
ACCGATGACCAGCAAACCAGCCATAACCAGCGCGATTGTCCAGATCATTCGCCTGCTCGGCCTCTCCCCCATGGCAAACCAGCTGACAATCGCTGCAAACACCGGCATCGAGGCGATAATAATGGTGGTATTGGCAACGGTGGTCAGCTTGACCGAGGTGACAAACAACAAAGCGCTGATCGCTGCAAAAAACGCATAAACCACGCCCCAGCGCCCGATAGCTGTCAAATGCGATACCGTACTGCGCCCGTGCCATACGCACAGCACCACAAAAATGACAATACCCGAGGTCAGCATCCGCCAGAACGCCACGGTCATGGCATCGGCGGTAATCAACCGGATAAACAACGCGTCCGGCACCACACACAGCACGCCAAACGCTGTAATTAGCAGACCTTTTAGCTGATCGTTCAAATGCTATTGCTCTTTGCAGCACCCATCATCGTGCAGGCGAAAAATAAAGGGATTGTGGCCGGGCATAGTGCCTGCCTCTGGTCGAATGAAGAAATGCTGTGTGTCTGCGCACCATGGATCGTGCAGGTAATCAACAAACATCGATACGGTGTTCATAATACTGATTGAACAGGCAGGCGGATTATCTCTAATTAAGGGTATCCGCGATAGCAAAAGCTCGACATCGCCATACCTGCCAGCACGCTATCATCCTGCTGAACTCGTTGCCTTATGGAGTATGCCGAAGTAAACAACCCGCCCCCCCGTTAAGACACTATTGCGCTAACGCGAACTATTGAATTCCCTGCCCACTCGTGCAATCCCGGCGCGCCTGGCGGGCAGGTTCAGTCGTGCATACCTGATCAACACAATGCTTTTTCGATTTTCAATAATCAACACGGTGATTTCGAGTACAGAACACAGCCTGCACAACATCGACGACAACCTGAACTTTTGTTAGTGTGGGCGTGTTAACCCAAACACTACCCATTGGAGAACTTTATGTTAGGTGAAAAACACCGATTGATCGATGACTTCCCGGAATTTAACGAGCTGATTCAGTCACTCAGTGAGAGCGACAGCACTTTTGCAGAAAAGAACAGTGAATACACCAGGCTTGACGATGAAATTCGCAAGCTGGAGTTGGGTGGCGCGCCTATCGGCGATGATGAAATGCATAAAATGAAGCACGACAGAGCTGCATTAAAAGACACCCTCTACCAATACCTGTTAAAAAACAAACCCTGACTTTTCAACCCGCAAATTAACCACGCTCGATGCACAACTCAGCCGTTGCAGAATAATCCGGCTGAGAATAATGAAGTACCACAGTAGTATTGTCCGAGCGTAGCTCGTCTGAGGGGTCCAATAGCGGCCCCGACGCATGCATCCGAGATCAAACGCAGTCACCGGTATTAACAGGTCTTGCACAACCCACTCGTTGACACTAAGACTTACGGTAAAGTTCATGCCACTTAGTACCTAAAATTACCATTCGGTTGTTAACCACAGCAATTGTCCAAACTGCAATACTGACCAGTCGAACTCACTGAGTCTCAACGTTACTCTGACTTCGACACATGCTGTGTGTAGTGGCGTCCGTCACAAACGACCTGCACAGATGCTGTCATTAAACTCTGCTTGTAAGGTTATAGAGGCTATACCGGTGTATGTAACGACACGCCAGTTTATCGCATCCGCCAGGGCATTCATCGTCGCGGCGCCGGGCATTCCTGTAAAGCTAAAACCGATACCGCTGTTAACGGCCCTCTTGCTCTGCAGCTCGCCTGCCGTCACAGCAGCCGATACTATTGCTGATAGCTATACATGCACACTCGCAGAGGAACGTCGCGAAGTGTCGCTGGCCTTTTTGAATCAGATCGATTCTGTTCCGTGTGAAATCAGACAATCGAAAAACAAGGCACCGGCTACCACATTATGGCGTGCAGAACACGACAGTACTTTTTGCCCGGGACAGTTTCAGCAGTATCGATCGAAGATGCAAAACCTGGGATGGACCTGCACCTCAATCACCGGTAATAACAAAACAACCACTGAATCAATCAAACCGACGACCGCAGCGAGCAGCGAATCAATCGACACAGAAGTTCCGGCATCACAGGAGTTGCTGACAGACCCGCAGGTCACACTGATGGAAAACACCGGCAATCTCCCCTCAAGCGCGCTGTTAGCGGAAGCACCCCGCGGTAAATACGGCAAGCTGACGGCCGAATCAATCCGGGAAATGGATGACTGGCTTATTTACCTGAGCGCTCAGACCATGGCGTCCATTCAGCAGATCGTATCTGACGACGTGTCATTTAGAAAATACCAGGTTACCGAGCAACTGAACTCGGAAAATATTTACGAGCGACTACAAAACCGTGTTGAATTTTTACATCAACTATTAAGCCCATCCACACCTGCCCGTCTAACCGGCATCAATGACATCGACTTTTAACCGGGCGCGCTTAGTCACGGAATAATACGGATACTTGTATATTTATATAGCGTCACTATATACGCGCTATGAACAATTTTACCTACCCCGACTATCAACCCGACACAGGTCACCTGACAGAGAACATTCAACGTAAGTACATTGAATTGGCAATCAAAAAGGACCTGCTACCCGACGATGCAGAGCTGGATGCCTCAATTGTTTCACTGACTGCATCCAATGACCCGGCTACGCCAATACAGTTCTGGCAACTGTACTCGGTGCTGGGTGCTGAGCGAATCAACAGTATTGTGACACGCTTCTACGACCTGGTGTATGAGGACGAAGACTGGTTTAAGTCGGTGTTCGAACGCATCTCAAGTAAAAGACATCACATCCGGGTGCAGGCTGCAATGTGGATTGACGTCATGGGTGGCGGTGCGCAATATCGTGGTGGCGAATTCCGGCTGAACTTTCATCATGCCCACAATGCGTTTCAACTGATGAACACTGAAGGTGCAAGAAGGTGGAGTGAACTGATGGTGGCGGCATTGAACGATCCATCAATCGACCTGACCGACGATCAACGGGTTCGGCCTGCCCTGAACACTTTCCTTGACTACTTTATGGGAAAGTACGCGGCCGATTTCGGATTTAGGCATCAATCGATGTTCGGTGAAATCAACCCGCCACACGGGCGCCGGTACAACTTTCCGGCGATGACACCGGATGAACTGGAAACGCTAACGGTGCGGGATTTGACCAGCGAGTTGCAGGCACGTGGCATAGACACAAGTGCCTATAGCAACAAGCAGCAAATGGTTTATAAGGCACTCAGTTTATAACGCCGGCATCGTATTGGATTTAAGGTGTGCGACACACAAACTGTTCAAAACATACGTGTGTCGCAAAATTTCATTTGCACGATACAGGTCACAGTCAAGCTGAAGAGTGAGTGAGAATAGAGATGGTATTACCGTCTCTATGACGCGTCAGGCATTGTTGCAATCTACATGACGGCAAGCGCTTACCACAAAGCGCGTCCGGGCGTTTTGAAGTTAAGCGAACCGCTGTGAAAATCATTTTGGCGCCAATCACTATTTTATTTTTATAAAGTCGATTACTTCGCGCCACCATGACGCTTTACTGGTGGCGGCAAAAGCATGGCTGGCACCTTCTACCACCCAGAGTTCTTTCGTAGTATCGAGACTTTCATACAGATTGACTGCAAAATCAGTTGGAATTACCGTGTCATTTTCGGCTGCCAATATAGCCACAGGCCCATGGTAGTCTTTTAAATGATCTGTACTGTCGAACCGGTCTTTCAACAACCAGCGCACCGGCAGATACCAGTAGTGGTGTTGCGCCACATTTACCAGACTGTCAAAGGGCGCCTGCAACACGACCCCCTGAATCACTACCGGGCTTTGTCTTTGCTGTAACGCGGACACCACGCCCGCCGCCACACCACTGCCAAGAGACTCTCCCCACAGGTAGACCGGCAAATCAAATCGATTGGCTGCGTGGACTACTGTGTCTACTGCATCGCTGATAATGCTTTCTTCAGACAATTCACCGGGTCTGTGTCCGTAGCCGGGATACTCAGCCAGCAATACTCTGAAGCCGGACTCAGAGAGTGACGCGGCCAGTTCTGCGCGATCATGAGCTAATGACGCATTGCCATGGAAGAAAACGACAAGCGCGTGTTCATCACCAGTGGTTTTATTCGAAGTAAAACCGAGATAGCGCTCATCCGAGGGCCAAATACGAAGACCGTTTTCCTGCAATTGCGCGGTGGTCGGCAGGGTTGACGCCGGATAGTAAATCAGCTTGCGCTGACTGATATAAACCATCAACGCGAAAAGCAGGTACAGCACCAGTGGTACCAATAGAATTTTCATGATGATATTGATTTGAAATTTATCGTTGTTATGTGCAGTCAAAGCAGTCTGTGGCACAGCTTACAGGGATACTTTTTGCTCTGACAGCACAGCAGGCCATCGCATTTTTATTGCCACGGTAGCTACTATACCAAGTAGCGCTGAGATGAATACCGCCCATTGTACGCCAAGGCTATTGGCCAGAATGCCCACATGAATAAACCCCAGCACACCAGCGCCGATACTCAGCGATAACAATCCAAATAGCCGCCCTCTATAAACTGCTGCCGAATTCAAAATTAATAATGTGGTTTGCATAGCAGCGAACGCAGCGGATCCCACACCGGCCAAAATCAACCATACCGCAATAGACACCGCCCAGGAAGACAACGAGTACGCGATACTGGCGGCAAAGTACACTAACAGTCCGCCCACATAGATTCGTCGATATTGAAGCACCCGGCCGAATCTCAGTACCAACAGGCTGCCTAACAATGCGCCGGCTCCCTCCATAGACGCAAGTAACCCCACCATTCCGGGTGACAATTGCAAGGCGTCACGACCCAGCACCGGCACCAGAGACAATAACGGAAACCCGAACAGGTTGTAGACGACAGTGACCATCAGCAGTGCCACCAATAACGGTTGTTTGTCGAGTTGCTGTAGACCCTGCCTTATTTTTTCAAGGATAGATTCTTTTCGGGTGTTAGCGATATACACTCTGCCGATTTGCAGCCGCAGCGTTAATACATAACAGACAATATATATCGCCAGTGAAAACAAAAATGCGCCGCTGAGGCCGACAAACTGCAATAAAGCACCTCCCCCCAACGGCCCGAGCATTCTCGTGCCATTATTGGCAATGGTGTCGACCGCCATCGCATCGCCCAGGTTGCCGTGATTCACCGCATCGCCGATAAGCGCTCTTCGTACCGGAAAATCGAGTACCCAGAACAACCCCCCGATAAAAGAAATAATAAACACCTGCCAAATTGCCAGCGAGCCCTGCATCGCCATCAACAGGCCACAAAGGTTGACGGCTATCATGATTGCCACCCCCCAGAGATACAACGACCGCGATGCATAGATAGATGTGAGCGCACCGAACGGAATACCGAACACAGCCAGTGGCGCAAACTTGACCAGAGTGACCATGGTGACGAGCAACGGTGACCCGGTCTTGTCAAAAACGTAGACACCAAAGGCCAGCAGCTCCAGCCATCGGCAGATACTTTGAAGACCGCCTATTGCGCACAGGGTGGCAAATTCACGATTACGCAGCACTGCAAACACCGGCTTAACTACCGCGGCTTCGGGTGGTCACCCGGTGGTACAGACCCACAGCTACCGCTGCAAAGCAGATTATGCAAAACACCGCCTGCCATCGATACCGGCAACACAGCATTGAATCGGCCGCATTACCTTTGGCCGATGATCCACAGGGTGGATAAAGGCACCCGCGGTTCAAAAAATCAGCGCCATTGCCCGGGCAGGCAAACCCTGCTGACAGGCAGGCGGAGTATTCTGTGCACCGCGCTCGAGCTGGTCGGCTACCGTGTTTCTGACGCGCGCCATTTATCCTCCGGAGTGGTTATGTAATCATATTGATGATTCACTTTACACTGAACCCGTCAACAACAGGTAGCACACAACGCCATTGCAGAACAGGCACCCCAGCATTTCGGGCAGCCTGTGCTCACTGTCATCCATCATCCACACGCACTTAGCACACGATACTCCGCCCATGCATCACACATCATTTTCAGGTAGCCCGCCGAGTGAATAGACACAATGCACACGTGCGGGTTGCTGTCGACATCGGTGGTACATTCACTGATCTTCACCTGCACGATGGCCGCAGCAACAAAACGTTCGTGTGGAAAACCCCTAGTACACCGGCTGATCCGTCGGTGGGTTTACTCGAGGGCCTGCACAGCATCAGCGAATTGGCCGGAATTGCACTCAGTGACATCGGTATGATCCTTCACGGCTCAACCATTGCCACCAATGCGGTGCTTGAACGCAAGCTGCCCACGGGAGCGCTCATCACGACTAAAGGCTTCCACGATGTACTGGAAATAGGCCGACACATGCGCAGAGACGTCTACACACTCAACGCTGAATCACGGCCGCTCCTGATTCCACGTCATCTGCGCTTCGGGGTAACAGAGAGAGTCAAATCAGACGGTTCTATTCTGCAACCATTAGATGAGGCCGAAATCAGCCGGATTGCCTCACAGCTGCGCGAGCACAAAGTACAAACAGTGGCGGTGGTTTTTCTGCATGGCTACCGCAACCCGACGCATGAACAACGCGTACAGGCACTGCTGAATGATCTGCTACCGGATATCACCGTAGCCACCTCTTTCGACAGCAGCCCCGAAATCAGAGAGTTTGAACGCACCTCTACAACCGTATTAAACGCGCTGCTACAGCCGGTAATTTCCAGCTACCTGCAACGTGTAGACAAGCGCCTGCAGCAAGCCGGTATTCACGCCAGACTCTACCTGGTGCAGTCCAATGGTGGTCTCGCAACACCGGCGGATGCGGCCAGACTACCGGCAAGACTGCTGCTCAGCGGCCCCGCCGGCGGCGCCACGGCGATGTCTATTCTGGCGCAAAGGCACAACGAAGCGAACCTGGTGGGCCTGGATGTCGGTGGGACCAGCTCCGATATCTCGGTGCTGACCGACGGCAGCATCGGCGAAACACAGGAATCCAGCATCGACGGCTTACCGGTAAGACTGCCCATGGTAGAGATACGTACCATTGGTGCCGGTGGCGGCAGTATCGCCCGGGTAGAGACCGGCAGCCTGAGAGTAGGACCGCAAAGCTCAGGTGCAGTACCCGGCCCGGTGTGCTACGACCGCGGCGGTGATCAGATAACCGTCACCGATGCCAACGCCCTGCTCGGCCTGATCAACCCCGACACATTCAGAACCGGTGGCATTACCCTGAACGTACATGCGTCCGGCAACGTGCTTGAAGAAACGCTGGGCACGCCTCTGTCATTAACGAACAGTGCTGCCGCCAATGGTGTGCTTGAAGTTGCCAATTCTCATATGGCAGATGCTATTCGTCTGAGTCTGTTTGAAAAAGGCGCTGACCCGGCAGACTTTGCACTGGCACCCTTTGGTGGTGCAGCGGGGCTGCACGCCTGTGCTATTGCCACCGAACTGGGTATGCGCAGAATAATTTTCCCCGCCCATGCGTCGACACTTTCAGCGCTGGGTATACTTCAGGCCAATATACGGCATGATCTCTCGGTGGCGGCACTGGTGCCTGCGCATACTGATTCGCTGCCGGCATTGCAACGCGCCATTAAACAACTACTGACGGAATGCAAAGACAAGCTCACCGATAACGAACTTTATCATGAAGACTGCGCTATCGAATTCAGTGGTGACATGCGTTATCGCGGACAGGCATTCGAACTGACCACGCCGTGGCCGGAGGTCAGCGCTGAGGGTGAAATTAACGAGCAGTCAATACTCGCGCTGATTGAACACTTCCATACGATTCATGAACAGCGCTTTGCGTTTACTGCCAGACACGATCCGATAGAAGTAGTCACAGTGCGTGCTCAGGCAATCGGCAAGATAGGCGGTACGGTAACCACTGAAACATTCCACAATACCGCAGGCAAACCCGGTGGCAGCGCCGAAAACCGACAGGTACTGGCTGCCAGTGGAGAAAATACCACGATCCCCTGCATCAGCAGGTCCGACTTTCTGCACCGGGCGCAACCGGTTCGCGGCCCGCTGATCATTGAAGAAGAATACACTGTGCTGCTTATTGCAAACGGCTGGACAGTCACCCCATTGCCGGGTAGCGACATACTTTGCACCTGCAACAACGACGCGTAGCGACAGATGAACAACATCGTAGACCCGGTCAGACTGGAAGTTATTCGCAATGCACTGCTGGCCGGTGCAGAAGAAATGAATATATCTATCTGGCGCACTGCACGTTCAACCGTCGTGCGTGAAACGCTGGATTATTCAACAGCAATTTTTGATGGCAGGGGTCGGGCGATTGCACAGTCGACCCGAATACCGGTGCATTTGAACAGCATGTCCACCTGTCTCGAAGATATCGTTGAACATCACATACCACTGGATCAATGGAATGATGGCGACGTCATCATGACCAATGACCCTTATTGCGGTGGTCAGCACCTGCCCGACTTCGTTATATTCAAACCGGTTTTTCATCACGAAGAACGCATCGCCATCTCGGCGGCGATTGTTCATCACATTGATGTCAGTGGTGGTGCAGCCGGCAGTTACTTCGCCGGTGCAAAAGAAGTTTTTCATGAAGGCCTGCGTATCCCGCCGATCAAACTGACAGAAGCGGGAAAAGACAATCAGCCGGTGTTAGACATTGTGCGTCAGAACAGCCGCGAGCCGGTAAAAATAGCCGGCGACCTGCAGGCACAACTCGCCGCACTGACCGTCGGCGCAAGAGCGGTAGAGCGGCTGGTAAAACGCTACGACAACGCCACACTGAGCCAGGCAATGGAACAGATTCTGGCGCAGTCGGAGCAGGCCATGCGAGACACCATCTCCGCCATACCCGACGGTACCTATACATTTAAAGACTTCGTTGACGACGACGGCCAGCAGGCACAGGATCTTGAAGTAGTAGCCACGGTCACTATTTCGGGCGATCGCTGTACCGCAGACTTATCCGAGTCTGCAGACCAGGCACCCGGTCCGGTGAACTGCACGCTTAACATGGCAAGGTCCGGTGTCTACTGTGCGTTGCTCAGTATTGCCGAGGGACGCGCCATGGCAAACTCCGGTGCCTACCGTCCGATTGACGTCATCAGTCGCGAGGGATCAATTGTCAATTGCTCACACCCTGCACCGGTAGCCAACCGCATGGCTACCGGGCATCGAGTGGTCACTACTGTATTAGGTGCGCTGTCGCAGGCAATACCCGAACAGGTACCGGCAGCTTACTACGGTGTGTCTTACGTCACGGCTCTGGCTGCACCGGACAGACATGTTAAAGATGAACGACGCGTGTATTTCGAAATAGAAGTCGGTGGCTGGGGGGCCTACCCGCAGGGCGACGGTGCCGATGGTTTTTCAGCAGGCTTTCACAACCTTGCTAACTCTCCGATCGAAATGTGTGAGTCTATTTTTCCCGTCGTTTTTACCGAGTACGGCTTTATTGCCGACAGTGGCGGCGATGGACAGTACCGTGGTGGACTCGGGCTTGCCAGAGAATGGCAACTGGATGAAGAGTGGGGCTTACTCTCCGGCAATTTTGACCGCTTCAGACATCCGCCCTATGGATTGCATGGCGGTGAGGACGGCTCTCTCGGGCGCTTTCTGTTAATCAGAGATAACCAAACCACGGCACTGCCTTCTAAAGTTTCCGGAGTAGAGCTACAACGCGGAGACAAAGTAAGACTTGAAACCTCCGGCGGCGGGGGCTGGGGAGATCCAACCGATCGCGATAAAGCCGCAAGAGAAAATGATCAACGCGGGGGTTACGTCAGCACTTAAACGTTTAATACGTTATTAGATTCACTCACATTATCGCAACACAAGTGTGCCGGGGAATTTGTTCGGCTTATACCAACATCGGGTTAACTAACACTAGCGGCGGTAGAAGCTAAATAAACCTGCCTCACCATAGAGGCCAGACAGAACAGCCGATAAACATGCCTGCAAAACAGCGTACATTATCTGCGGCTGAACTCACCAAACGCAAAGGTTAATCCGACTGTATTGTGCGTGGTGTCTTCTGTGATAAAAAGCTTCAGCGACACTCCGAGCCCGACCCGTTTGCCGGCAACTAACGATACCTGAAGTGGAATGCCAATACGGGCACCTTCTTTAACGTCACAGGTAGAGGCGAATAAACCCGCATTTTGGCAA
>JAHDHK010000211.1 GCA_020631335.1 Chromatiales bacterium | reverse complement strand
GATCTGCTGCTGCGTGAGGCCGAGGCGCTGGTACAGGAAAACATACCGTGTATCTGTATTTT
Source organism: Chromatiales bacterium (assembly GCA_020631335.1). Classification (GTDB taxonomy): domain Bacteria; phylum Pseudomonadota; class Gammaproteobacteria; order Granulosicoccales; family Granulosicoccaceae. The sequence continues at coordinate 10,133 of JAHDHK010000211.1, read as the reverse complement.
TCCGGTAACACCTGACGATGTAAAAACTCCTCTTGCAGAGCAGGCCTACGACCCTGACGGCCTTGCTCAGCGCGCTATCAGGGCAATAAAAAAGGAGTTTCCGTCGCTTGGTGTGATGACCGATGTGGCACTCGACCCCTACACCTCTCACGGGCAGGACGGTCTGATGAACGATGACGGGTATATCATCAACGATGAAACCGTCGAGGTGCTGGTGAAGCAGGCACTGACGCATGCCGAAGCCGGTGCAGATATTGTCGGCCCGTCAGATATGATGGATGGCAGAGTCGGCGCGATTCGCACTGCTTTCGAGGCGCGCGGGTTTAGAAACACCAAAATTCTGTCCTATGCGGCCAAATATGCATCCAGTTTTTACGGTCCGTTTCGCGATGCTGTGGGCGCCACCGCGACACTCGGCGGTGCGAACAAATACAGCTACCAGCTCGATCCGGCCAACACCGATGAAGCAATGCGGGAGATCGCGCTCGACCTCGATGAAGGCGCTGATATGGTGATGGTCAAACCGGGATTGCCCTACCTCGATATCATCCGGCGGGCAAAGCAGCAGTTCGGTGTGCCGGTAATGGCTTATCAGGTCAGTGGTGAGTACGCCATGCTCAAGGCCGCGTCGGCCAACGGCTGGCTGAATGAGAGAGAAGTAGCCATGGAGGCAATGGTGAGTCTCAAGCGTGCCGGCGCTGATGCGGTGTTAACTTACTATGCACGCGATCTGGCCAGGTGGCTGAGTGAAGAATAACCCCGCCGGGTGGCGGTTAAGTACCTTCCGCCCGACACTTCAGGTGTAAGCGTCGCTGGCAAAATCCCCATGGTGAGCTAAAAGTTAGGGATACCGGAATATTTACCGGTCAGTCTAACAACAACACTCACGGGGATTTCATGTCCACCAAACGCGTATCTCTCTTTCCGGCCAGTGCTTTGTCGCTGGCAGCAATCGTCTCTCTGCTTGCTGCCTGCGCACCGGCGAAGCGAATTCCTTATGCTGAACTTCGGCAGGTGCCGGCGGGTCCCTCGCTGACCATCAAAAAAGACATCGACATGATTCGAATCGAAGGGGTTCTGAACACCTCTGAACAGGTCGAGCGTGTCGTGCAGCAAACCAGTTCCCTGTTCGATGCTTCAATCGTCATTGATGACGTCAAGGTTGATGCCTCGGTGCCGGACGCCGGCTGGCTGGACTCTGTGCTGGCGACGGTTGAAGGCATGACGCACATCGTGGATTTTTCCGTGATTGCAGCGAACGGACAGATGCTGGTGGGCGGCTCGGTTGATTCAGCCATCGGTGCCGAGAATATCGAAGCCATGGCCAGTGATCTGGCCGGTATGGATCTGGCGGTCACCAGCAATCTTGTGGTGCCTGATTCAGCAGAAGATTACGAACAGATCGACCTGCAGGCCGCGCTTCAGGGCGAGATGCTCGATGGCATGCCTGCAGTACTGGTAGAGCAGCCGGCAGTGGCCGTGGCCACTCCTGCCGTAGGTCAGGTGGTCGGTGCCGTGCAGGCGCTGCCTCAGCCGCTCGATATTCCGGTCGCGCAGGCGCTGCAGGCGCCCGCTGCCAACGACCCTGAAATGGATACCGATGCCGACGGTATACCCGACACCGAAGATCAATGTGAAACCAGTGCCGGCTATCCGGTTAACAGCTACGGCTGTCAGCGTCTCGATGGGTTTTTAAATGATGTTCGTTTTACCGATCAGCCCTCTGCACTGGCGCAGGGCACAGCCGGAGAACTCGATGAAATTGCCGGCGTCATGCTGGAATACCCTGAAACACGCATTGCTGTGATTTCCTATGCGCGCGGTGAGTCGGACATTGAGCGCGCAATGGCGCGTAAAAAAGCGTTTCTGGTCACCAGTTACCTGGAAGGTCAGGGCATAGAAAGGCAGCGGGTAAAGACGTTTGCGCTGTCCGAACAACCGGGTGTCGGTGACAAAATCATGATCAAGGAAGTGGATTAGTATTGACGGTTTTTGCAGCCACCTGCACGACAGACAGGTGGCTGCAAAGCTTCATGTGCGCAGTCGTTTTTCAATACCCTGTTAATATCGGGGAATGAATTCGCAAACCACCGTGACAGCGGTAACGCTTGATCGAACGTTCCAGATTGCTTTGCTGTTCGGCCCGGTGGTGTGGCTGGCGTTAAGCCTGATTTTAGAGGCATCTGCAGCGCCGCCTGCGTGGCAGACCATTCTGATGGTGGTGCTGTTGTATCCCCTGCTTGAAGAACTTGCCTTCAGAGGCTTTCTACAAAGCTGGTTACTTGAACGGCCCGCATTTGCGCGTCACCTGGTCCCTGGAATTACCCACGCCAACCTGCTGACAAGTCTGTTGTTTGCAGCCGCTCATCTGTTTAACCAGCCGCCGCTGTGGGCGTTGTCGGTGTTTATGCCGTCACTGGTTTTTGGTTTCTTTCGCGATCGATACAACCTGGTGTGGCCGTCGGTGTTACTGCATTGCTGGTACAACGCCGGCTTTGTGTGGTTGTTTTATTAGTTGCAGGGGTCAGCGCTGTTTGTATTGCGTGGGGCAGTATCCGCGTAACACCCCGGGTGGACGTTTTTTCAGATGTTTTGTGTTTCTGCCCGAGACTCGTGCCCTCCATAGGCGGAAAGAAGCGGGTTTCAGTGACGTTCGCATCAGCCGGATAACATCTGATTCTGTCAGATTGTAGTGCGCGTGAATCGCTTCAAACGGCGTGCGATCCTCCCACGCCATCTCGATAATGCGTGATTTATCTGCTTCTTTCATGGTTGTTTTCATCGTCTGTACCTGCCATCCGCATAAGAAGCCCGGAGGCGTAAAATACCGGTATTGGCATCGCTAACGGGTGTTACGATTAGCGCATCATTGTCGATCATCGTCGCGCGTATTGATCATCGACTGTCAACAATTACTACCGCCGGGGTGTCATAATATGACTGAAGTGTCGGATGAAGGTCTGATCCGGCTATGGCCGACCAGTCTGCTGAAACGGCGGTTGCCCGGTTATGAGCAACCGAACGAACTGTTGCGGCACGTCATAGAAAAAATGGATGCCGAGACCGGCAATTTAACCACGCGTTATCGCGATACTGACTTTTTGCATCACCCGCATCCTGCGGCCAAATGGCTGCTTCAGTGTATAAACAAAACCGTTGTTGACTACCTTCATCTGCACAATCAGCGCTACCAGTGTGAATGGCACGTGCAGAGCTGGCCGAATGTGAATCGTTTTGGCGATTATCACGATCTGCACAATCATCCGCACAGCTATCTCAGTGGCACCTACTACGTCAAAGTGCCCGTCGATGTTGAGGAATTGCCCGGGCGTGATGACCGTCGTCCCGGCGCGATTTCTTTCTACGATCCGCGTCCGCAGGCAAACATGAATGCGGTCAGTGGCGATCCCCAGATCGAAGCTGAGCATACGGTGCAGCCTGAGGATGGCCTGGTGTTGCTGTGGCCTTCCTTTCTGCATCATTTTGTCCATCCCAACCTGTCACAGCAGCCCAGAATATCAATTTCATTTAACGTGGTGCTGAAATGGTCCGATGCACTGCTGCCGCAACAACAGTGAGTGATGGCCGTTGCAGGCATCGCCGGCGACCACCGGCTTGCCGAGATTCGTTCATTGGGATAAGTTAGCGCGTCGAATTCAGCCAGGCCATACACTTGTTTACGGATGCAGTTAAGTTCTTTACCGAGTTTGTCCGGCATCCACGCCAGCTGGGTTCCATTATTCCCAGCTCGGGATATTTAAAAAAGCGTATCACCCGAATGGCCGATGTTGCGCAGGCGCAGCTGGTGGTAGAACTCGGGCCGGGCAGTGGTGGCACGACCCGCGCTATTCTGCAGGCAATGCCGGCCGATGCCACATTGCTCAGTATCGAGCTTAATGAAGGTTTGTATCAGCTCACCGGCAAAATCGCCGATTCACGTTATATCGCTCATCACGGCGATGCTGCACAACTTGCCGATATTCTGGCTACGCGACAACTGCCTGAGCCCGATGTGGTCATTTCAGGCATACCGTTCTCCACCATGGATACAGCCACCGGCACAAATATTCTTGCCACTATCCATCAGCAACTTGCCCCCGGCGGACGGTTTGTCGCCTATCAGGTTAGTGATCAGGTAGACCGGCTCAATACGTTCTACGGTACTTCAGCGCGAAGCATGGAGGTTGAGTGGCTGAATATCCCGCCGCTACGGATCTGGTGCTGGCACAAGCCCTGAGGTCGGGTTCAGATCGCCGCTTTTCTGCCCGCAGTCGCGACTTGTCAGCCGCCGACAGACTGATTGCGTTCAGTTTAACGGGCGTACAAAAATTGCCGTTGCTGCGCCGGTTTTCATACGCTGCTCAGCAATGTTCACTCTGCAGTAATGATTCGCCCCGCTCGTCAATAATCTGTTTGGCTTTATTGATCGAATGCTCCGTCGCTGCATCGATACTGGTGTGATTATCCGCGCGAATAAATTTGCTTTGCCGGCTGGCGCCATCCTGCTGCAGGGAAATAGTGCCGGCCGTGCGGTATTGCCCGCCTTCCTTGATCGGGGTTGGCAGTATTGAGAACTGCTTGTATTCGATGGCCTCTGCTGTCGGGGCTGCGCGATCTTCTGCCCCGCCGCCGCCAAACAGGCTTTTTAATAATTTAATCATGGTTAATTCTTATCCGGTGCCGGGCGGTATACCGCAGAGTTGGTCCATGTATTGAGCATGCATAGTGTCTTGCAATACACGGTTGCGCAGGAGCTATTATAATAATGCAAACACTGAGCACCAGTGTGAACAACCTGATGGCAGATTCGCGCAGCGGCAGGTAACCCAAAGGCGGGAACGACTCAATGGCATTTGCCGACAATATTTCATGCCCCGCCTGTGGTGTAGCGGTGGAATCGGTTTCGGCGCATACGCGCAGTATGCAGTGCCCGCACTGTGGTAACTGGATCTACCTCAGTGGCAGTGGCTGGTCATCTGCCGGCAGTTTTACCCACGCACTCGATGCGCCATCCATGCTGCGAGTCGGCAGAAGCGGGGTGTTGTCCGGTACTGCTGAAAGACCGAGAAACCTGACGGTGGCGGGACGGCTGCGACTGACCTATGACGGAGGCTACTGGGATGAATGGTGGCTGGAATTCGAAGACGGCAATCACCAGTGGCTGGAGGAAGACGACGGTCGCTACCGATTGCACAGCCCGGTATCGCTATCGGCCGATCTGGCTCAGGTGAAGGCAGCCGGGGTTGGCAGCCAGCTGTTACTGGACAACAAAAACTGGTTTATTACCGAGCGCCTGGATGCCACGCTGGCCGGGAGTGAAGGGGCGCTGCCCATTGCGATTCAACCGAACGAAAAGATCACCTGTCTCGATTTAATGGGCAGTGGTGAAAAATTATCACTCGAGGCCGGCAGCCTTGATGTGACTGTTTCCCGCAGCGAAAAAATAGCGGGCAGCCTTTTTAAGTGGCATAACTAAGGGCCGCTGTTATGCAACTTAATCAGCGCCTCGCCGAAGTACATCCCGATAAACTGCTGAGCACGTTGCAGGCGCATATCGATGATGGCCATGAGCACGCTGCTCTTCAGGCCATTCCCGACCTGCAACTTCGTTATCCGGACTTTGACAACGAACTGGCTGTACTTAAGCAAAAGCTGAGTGACAAGCTGGCGGCCGATGTGAAAGTGCTCGACGGCAACACCGCAGAAGTGTTCCGGTGTGTTAACTGTGGTGGCGGGCTGGCGCGGCAGAGTGCAGATACCGTCTATGTTATCTGCCAGTACTGTGGCTGTGATGCGGAGCACCCGGCAAACGATAAGGCACTTGAGCGCTGGAATAATGCAATAGACCTTGAAGCCAACTTTACGATAGGTGATTTCTTTACTTATCAAAGCAAGCGCTGGCAGGCTGTCGGTGTGCAGCTTTATGCCGGACGAGTACGTGAGTATGACTCCGAAGACGGCTGGGAAAGCAGTTACGGTCGGTATACCAGTTGGTGGATGCTGAATGAACAGCGTGAGCTTGCCTGGCTGGTTGACGATGGCAAGCGTCGATACTGGGCCGAAAAACACATGCCCGAAAACCCTTCACTTCCCGACGCCAAAGATAAACAGTTTGAGCACGGGCAATGGACGCTTGAGTTTGCCGCCGGTGAGTTTACCTATCAGCCGAAGTATCAGGAGCAACACAATAGCGCTGAAAGCCGCAGTGCGCGAAAGCTGTCTTCCGGCGGGGCAACCGGTGATCACCGCTACTATACGAGTGTTGAATCCAGGTTAAACAGCGAGGGCAAAGTCGCTGAAATAGAATTTTTCCGCACTCGTTTGATTCCTCACGATGAAATGCTCGAAGGCCTCGGCAAAGACGCAGCAATGAAGGACCGCATTCGATGGCGCAACACCATGCGAGGTGTGTTGCTGGCTATCCCACTATTGGCAGCCATGGCTTTGTATCTCAACCGCGGTGGGGACGTCGTTGGCAACAGCGTAGCGCTGTCCCGCGACGCCAAAGAAGTCAGTGTGTTGCAGTTGCCTGCTGATCAGGCAGGGCAGTTATATAAAGTAGAGGGTTCTATTCGAGGTATTCAGGATAACTCCTGGTTCGGTGTGGATGTCAGCCTGATGAACAGTGACAGCCAGTATATCTACAGCAAGTACATTGAGTTTTGGCGCGAGTCCGGTCGCGACTCTGACGGCCCCTGGTCAGAGGCCAGCCTGAGTACCAGCTGGATCATCCGGATCGATGAGCCGGGAAACTATCGTTTCGTTGTCGATGCTGACGAACAATCCACAAACCGGCGTACTGACTTCAAGCTCGAGATCGAGCCCAACAGAACTTCACTCATTCCTTTTTTGATTGCAGCTGCGCTCACTATCGGGTTAATGGTACTTTGTCGTTCCAAAATGGCATCGGTCAGTGCAGCTGCCTCATCGATAGCGCTCAAGCTCAGACCGCGATGACACTGGAATAATTCATTGAAGAGACTTCACTACCCTTTGCTTGCACTGTTGATACTGGCTATCGTCGGGTTTCCAACCTGGTATTCCGTGCGCGGGCAGGGCGCGGAACCAGTACCCGGTGTTGGCGAAAAAGAAGTGCTGCGATCAAAATCCGGGCGCACCTATGTGGGCGGTGGTCCGCGAATGGGCAAGTAGCGGCAGCCAGTGCCTGTTCGTTGGTCACCAGAAAAAACAATTTTTACAGAGACCAGATAATCATGAAAATTCGCAGCCTGATCGGGCTAGTACTATTAACCGCCAGTACCTCAGTGCCGGCGCAAACGACAATGGCAGAATTCACCTCTGAACTGTTTGCCACTGTGCTCTATTCAGCCGTTGGTATTGTCATGGGGATTATCGGCTTTAAAGTGGTGGACTGGCTGACACCGGGCAGTCTGGCAGAAGAGGTAGCACATAAAGAAAACCGTGCGCTCGCGATACTTGCAGGTTCAATGATGCTGGGTGTGTGCATCATTATCGCAAGCGTTCTTGTCAGCTAGCCCGCGACGGGGTTTTTCAACTCACTTCGAAATACACTGTTATTTTGTTCTGCCAATTGCGCGCCCGGTGTTTAGCCGTTGATCCGGGGGCGGCTTGAACGCAAACGAAACGTCTAACGGGGTTAATCACAAACCCCAGGTCAATGACGATGACAACGCCGTCACCGGGCAGCAGTTTGCATTGCTCAGTGCGTCAATATTTATCATTGCGGCATGTAGTCTGGTCTATGAGCTTCTGATAAGCAGTCTCTCTACCTACCTGCTTGGCTCCAGTGTCATTCACTACTCACTGACGATCGGGTTGTTCCTGTTTTTTATGGGAGTAGGTGCGTGGCTTGCTCAATCTGTCAGCCGGCATCTTATCGGGATTTTTATCACCATAGAGATCGGTATCGGTGCGGTCGGTGGAATCTCGGCACTTGTGTTGTATGCAGTTTACAGCTGGACCGACTTCTACTATCCGGTCATGCTGCTGGTCACCGCAGTGATCGGCATTCTGGTGGGCATGGAAGTGCCGCTGCTGACCAGAATACTGGAGTCGTACAGCGGATTGCGCAGAGGTATCAGTCAGGTGCTGACGTTTGATTATCTGGGCGCATTACTGGCATCACTGTTGTTTCCGTTTGTGTTGTTACCGTACCTCGGGCATCTTGCCACCGCCAGTGCCATCGGGTTAGTCAATCTGCTGGTAGCGGTAATAGTTGCATGGTCTTTTCGTGCACGTCTGGCAGGTAAGGCTTCTGCCATCACTGTGTTTGCAGTAGGTTCAATACTTTTAATTGTCACCATTTTGTTGTCCTCAGGCACGCTTGCCAGAGTCTTTGACAGCGCGTTATACGAAGACCCGGTGGTCTATACAAGCCAGAGCCGTTATCAAAAAATAGTCATGACCCGACGTGGCGATGATTTGCGCTTCTACCTCGATGGCAACCTTCAATTCTCGAGCCTCGATGAATACCGTTATCATGAAACGCTGGTGCACTTGCCGGCACTGTTCTCCCGCAGGCTTGATAATGTTCTGGTTATCGGTGGTGGCGACGGACTGGCGGTTCGTGAGTTACTCAAGTATCCGGACATTAAAACAATTACAGTCGTCGACCTCGACGATGCGATTACCAATCTGGCCACGACGCATCAGGGCTTGATGACGCTCAGTCACAATGCGATGACGGATGCCCGGGTAAAAGTGGTAAACACGGATGCCTGGGCATGGTTGTCACAGTCCGCGGATCTGTTTGAACTGGCTATCGTGGATCTGCCGGATCCGGAGTCCGAAGACACGGCAAAACTGTACAGCGTCGCGTTTTATCAGCGGCTGTCCCGTCGGCTGAGTGCCGGTGGGGTCATGATGACGCAGGCGACCTCTCCGTGGTTTGCCCGCCGTGCGTTCTGGAGCATCGGTGCCACCATCGAAGAAGTATTTACGCACGTCGAACCGGCAACTGCATACATTCCCTCGTTCGGTTTATGGGGCTTTTTTGTTGCATCGCAGGCGCCGCTGACGCCTGTGCGGTCAATGGCACAGGGCAGGTATATCAGCATGGATACCTGGCAGAATCTGTTGCAACTGCCGCCGGACCTTCCCCGTTTGGATGTACAGGTGAATCGAGCAGAGTCGCTGCCACTCATGCGCTACTACCGCGAGGGCTGGGACTCCATGCATCAGGCGTTTGATCCTGCTGTTAATACCCCGGCCAATCACTAATGCAGAAGAAAACCACCATTAATCTCAACTCGTATAATATCAATTCGTGCATGGGTTACATCAAAATCGTTGCAGTAACACCGGTGGCCTGATGGATAACAAAGTCATTATACGGCTTGCTACGACGGAGGATGTCGGTGCCGTCACGCAGTGTGCGCAAGCCGCCTATCATAAATATATAGTGCGTATCGGTCGTCAGCCTGCACCTATGCTCGCTGACTATGCTCAACAGATTGAGCAGCAGCAAGTGCACGTGCTGTTGGCTGGCAGGAAGTTCGGTGGCTTTGCGGTGTGCTATCCCGCAGCGGGCAGTTACTTTCTTGAAAATATTGCGGTACATCCGTCACTGCAGTCCGGCGGATACGGTATCAGACTGCTGAAATATGTTGAATCGCTCGCTTTTGGATTCGATAAGATAGCCCTGTATACCAATGAAAAAATGGTTGAGAATCTGCACTGGTATCAACAACACGGCTATACCGAAACCAAACGGGTGACCGAAGACGGGTTTGCCCGTGTCTACTTTGAAAAGAGACTATGAAAAAGAACAAACTTGGAACGAGCGACATTGAAGTCAGTGCCATTTGTCTGGGCTCAATGACCTGGGGGTCGCAGAATACAGAGTCTGAAGCACATAGCCAGATAGACTACGCAATCGAGCGCGGTGTTAATTTTATCGATACCGCCGAAATGTATCCGACTACCCCACTGGATCAACAAACGCAGGGCTTAACCGAATCCTACATCGGTAGCTGGCTTAAAAAGAAAGGGGGTGATAGTAACGTTGTCATTGCGACTAAAGTCACCGGTGAAGGCAATCAGCCCTACATACATGAGGGCATGCCGATATCTCCAAAGAAAATCCGGCTGGCACTCGAGAGCAGCCTGAAAAGACTGCAAACCGATTGCATCGATCTGTATCAGCTCCACTG
>JAHDHK010000210.1 GCA_020631335.1 Chromatiales bacterium | reverse complement strand
GCTGTGGGTCATGGTGTCTCGACGGCGTTGAGCGCTGAAGACGCGTTAGAGGTAGCGCGCAGCAGTGAAGTGGCGACAGAGCAACAGGTTGCCGGTAATGATCCACAGGGGCTGGTGTGTGGTTTAAAAGTATCGGTGTGTCCGGATGTGCCCAGCAATGAGCAAAGTGTCACTGGTGTGGTCCGCATGGCAGATGCCGGGACCATTGCGATTGAACGTATCAGTGAAGAAATATCCAGCACCGTTTGTGTGCATTTCCCGCGTACAGGTTACCGCGTTGAGGTGCTTGATGACGGTGAAGCGTAATGTCTGATCCTTCGTCTCTCAGCGGATTGCGGCATCTGGCACCGCAGCAACGATTGTCACTTGTCGCCAGGGCAAAGCAACTGAGTGATGCGCAGGCGCAATCGCTAAGCGGTGGCGCGCTCGACCTCGCCACTGCCGATGGCATGATCGAAAACGTTATCGGTCTATTTGAACTGCCGCTGGCGGTAGCGACCAATTTTCAGATCAACAACCGTGACTACCTGATTCCGATGGCGGTAGAAGAGCCATCGGTTGTTGCCGCTGCGTCTTACATGGCCAAGCTGGTAAGGCTCAATGGTGGATTTGTGACTACATCTACCGATCCTGTGATGCGTGGACAGATCCAGTTGCTTCAGGTGCCCGACCCGGGCGCCGCTGAGCAAGCGTTGCTGGCGGCGAGTGATGAGATTGTTGCGCTGGCCAATACGCATGACCAGGCCTTACAGGCACTGGGCGGAGGCTGTATTGGCATAGAGGTGCATCGCTTTAATGAAACCGCGGTCGGTCCGATGCTGGTGTTGCATCTGCTGGTAGATGTCAGAGATGCGATGGGTGCAAATACAGTCAACAGTAAAGCCGAACTGGTATCGCCACTGCTTGAACGTATAACCGGCGGCAAGGCAAGGCTGAGAATACTCAGCAATCTTGCAGACAAGCGGCTGGCGACGGCCCGAATCGAACTGGATCCACAGACGCTGGACACCGATAACTACGAGGGTATTGAGGTTGCGCAGGGCATTGTAGAGGCCTGTGCTTTTGCGGAAGTCGATCCTTACCGGGCAGCCACTCACAACAAAGGTATCATGAACGGTATCGATCCGGTGGTGGTCGCCACCGGCAATGACTGGCGCGCAATAGAAGCCGGTGCGCACGCATGGGCGGCCGCCAAGGGCAGGTATACCTCTCTGACTCGCTGGCGACTTGAGCAGGGCACGCTTTGTGGCAGCATCGAATTACCGATGGCGGTGGGTTTGGTGGGTGGTGCCACGCGCACACACCCGGCGGCACAGGCGGCGCTGGCATTACTGAAGGTAGAGTCTGCCAATGAACTTGCCGAAGTGATTGCAGCGGTAGGACTGGCGCAAAACATGGCGGCGTTACGTGCATTGGCAACTGAAGGTATTCAGCGGGGACATATGGCTTTGCACGCACGAAATATAGCCATTAGCGCAGGCGCTGAGGGCGAGCAGATTGCCGAGGTGGCAGGTAAAATTGTCGCGATGGGAGATGTCAGTCTGGATGCAGCCAAAGCAGTGCTTAACCAGCCTGATGGGTAATCTGCACATTAGCGCCTGAGCATTGCATGAGCTAATTACGTCACTATTATTATTTTTCAGGAATCCACGTGAATCTGAATTCGCTTTTTAATTTGAACGGCAGAACCGTACTGGTCACCGGAGGTTCGCGTGGCGTGGGTAAGATGATAGTCGAGGGTTACCTTGCCGCCGGCTGCGAGCGTATTTACATCAGTGCCCGAAAAGAAGATCAGATCAATGCAACAGTTGCCGAGTTCGGCGACAAAGTTGTTGGGCTGGTGTCTGATCTGTCTACTGTTGACGGGTGCGAGGCGCTGGCGGCAGAGATCAATGCGCGGGAGAGCTCACTGGATATACTGGTCAATAATGCCGGCGCAGCCTGGGGAGAAGCATTTGAAACCCATAGTGAAAAAGGCTGGGACCGCACGATGGATCTAAACGTGAAAGGGCTTTTTTATCTGACTCAGGCGCTACACCCGTTGTTGAAAAAGTCCGCCAGCTTTGAACGACCGGCCAAGGTAATCAATATTGCCTCTATAGACGGCCTTAAAATTAATCCGTGGCAGACCTATAGCTATCAGGCATCCAAGGCCGCAGTTATTCATCTGACGCGCCGCATGGCAGCTGAACTTATACAACACAATATACAGGTAACGGCGATAGCACCGGGGGCGTTTCAGTCTGAGATGAACCGCGCAGCCCGTGACCATGGTGATCAGGTTGGCAGCAACATACCTTACCCGCGAATCGGCACCCCCGAAGATATGGCCGGTGTTGCGATTTTTCTGGCGTCCAGAGCGGGCGACTACATAGTCGGTGAAACGGTAGTATGCGACGGGGGTATCGTCAATGCTGCGCTGCCCGGGCACAGCATCGACCCGGAATAAACTCTCTGCATGCTGATGCGACAGCGAATCAGCGTTTAAGTTTGAAGTCTTTACCCGTCAGTTTTTCAACCTTGTGCTTTTTCAGCGTTACATAGTCGGGCAGGCCGTTTTTGTAAGGCGGATAAGCTTCACCCACGATGAGTGGCTGCAGGTATTCACGGCATTTGTCAGTGATAAAAAAGCCATCGTCACTGATGTAGTCGGCTGGCATTTTCTGCTCGACGTTTGCCACCTCTGCCAGTGGGGCTTTGCCGATTTTCCAGGTGTAGGGGTGGTTACCGGTCCGCACAATCGTCGGCATGACGGCATTGTCTCCGTTGACGGCAAACTCGACCGCGGCCGCCCCCAGTGCATAGGCATGTTCGACGTCCGGTGCTGAGGCAATGTGTCTGGCAGCCCGTTGCAGATAATCGGATACTGCCCAGTGGCACTTATAGTCAAGCGCCTGCTTAATGGTTTCCACGACTTCGGGTGCTGCACCGCCGAGTTGAGCATGACCGAATGCGTCGGTGATGCCTGATTCAGATAAAAATCGTCCGTCCGGGTTTTTTACTCCTTCACTCACAACGACGCTGCAAAAACCTTTTTTCTCGACGGTATCTTTTACCCTGGCAAGAAACGCGTCTTTGTCGAAAGTGACTTCGGGAAACAGGATCAGGTCCGGCCCGAGATCGCGTTCATCTCTGGCCAGTGCCGCGGCAGCGGCAATCCAGCCGGCATGTCTGCCCATCACTTCCATCACAAACACTTTAGTGGAGGTGGAGCTCATTGAGGCGACGTCCATTGAAGCCTCCAGAATAGACACGGCGACATATTTGGCTACTGACGCAAAACCCGGTGAGCAGTCTGTCAGCGGCAGGTCGTTGTCGATTGTTTTCGGTACACCGACACAGGTGATGGGATAGCCCATGGTGGCCGACAACTGCGACACCTTGTGGGCGGTGTCCTGCGAGTCACCTCCACCGTTGTAGAAGAAGTAGCGGATGTCGTGTGCTTTGAATACTTCAATCAGCCGCTCGTATTCCACCCGGTGTTCATCGATCGATTTGAGTTTGTAACGACACGATCCGAAAGCGCCGGCCGGCGTATGTTTTAACGCTTCGATATCGGCCTCGCTTTCAAGGCTTGAGTCGATCAGGTTTTCGGTCAGTGCGCCGACAATGCCGTCTTCACCGACGTATACATTTTTGATGTGATCAGGGTATTTTTTTGCCGTTTGTATTACCCCGGCTGCGGATGCGTTGATAACCGAGGTGACACCACCGGACTGGCCGTAGAAAGCGTTGAAAGCAGGCATTGGGAATATGGTCAGAAAAGTAAAACCGCAGTATACGCCACCTGTCAGTGGTGGATATACACCTGTGTACTGATCGGTTTGGGTGGTCTGCCCGGGCGCAATCGACGCGGGAGGTCTGGTGGATTGCCCCGGGGGTTGGAAAAGCTAAAACAAACAGTCGATGGCGGTTTTTTGCGCGACTGCTGTTTGATGTGTCGCCTTTGGAATATCTGCAGCCAGCACAGATATGCGTATGAGTGACTAAATCAGTTACATTCAGCCTTTGAACTACAGGCGCCCGTAATGGCTGAATACCGTAAGGCAGAACACTGGTCTGATCCCGCAAAAAAACTGTTTGCGTATCAGGTGGGACTGACCTGTCCGCCTCACGACTTTGATGCGGCGCCGTCAGATTTTCTGCGTATCGCACCGGAGTCTGTCGGTGTTCACGGGCGCATGCTGCATGTGCCTGACTATCGTCACGAACTGGATCAGCGCAGGCAGAACTTCGGTTTGTTGGAAGAGTTCGTCCATTGCATGGCAAACAACGGTGCAGATGTATGCGGGCAGGTGGGCTCTAACTGGGTCCATGCCAGCGGGCTGGGGGTGGAAGGCATTAAACAGCACTGCGACATGCTGTCGGAGAAATATCAGACGCCATTTCATATGGCAGGTTATGCCATGGTCGAAGCGCTGCGTGACCGGAATGTCGAGAAGGTAGCGCTGAATGCCTGCTACCACCGCAGCAACTGGTACAACGGTACCGTCGCATTCTTAAAGGAAGCCGGATTTGATGTGGTCTGGGCTGGTAATTTTTTTGATCAGGGTTGGTTTGCATCACAGGAGGAGGTGGATGATTGCATCTGGTGCTTTGATGAAGACCTGTTGTGGAAATCGTTTGAGTATACCGCCGCTCAGGCACCCAATGTTGATGCCTACCTGATTAATGGTATGTCTAATTACCGACGCCCGTCGGATGGACTGGCGCGGCGACCTCTGCACCATACCAGGACACTTGAAAAGCTTCTGAATACGCCGGTCATCGGTCATGACACCGCGCTCTACTGGCGTTTATTCAAAACGCTCGGTGTCGGCCCGGTTGCTGATTACGGAAGCTTGCTGTCCTCTTTACACGCAGAGTAACGCGATGCATAAAATAATAGCGCTATGGGCAATACCGCGATCGACGTCTACTGCCTTCGAGTGGATGATGCGTCAGCGCGGCGACCTTGACTGTCTGCATGAGCCCTTTGGCGAGGCCTGGTATCAGGGGGAAGATCCCTTGTGGCCCCGCTATAGCTCTGCTGACAAAACGACGCCCGGCCTCACTATAGAAAGTGTCTGGGAAGATATCTGCAAACGTGCGCAAAAGGGCCCGGTGTTTATCAAGGACTTTCCGCACTACGTTAACCATATGTGGACGCCTGAGTTTCTTTCTCACTTTACACATGCGTTTCTTATTCGTGATCCGGCGAAAACCATTACCTCAATGTACGACAAGTGGCCGGACTTCGACGAGCTTGAAGTGGGCTTCCCTGAGCAGCGTGCCTTGTTTGATTTGCTCAGTGCCTTGAATAACGGTGTGTCGCCGCCTGTGATTGACAGTGATGATTTACTAGAGCATCCGGAAGCAATCACGCAGGCATTCTGCAACGCCGTTGGTATTGACTATATGCCCCGGGCGTTAAGCTGGAAAGCAGGCGGCAACCCTTCTGAACACAGCTGGTGGGACGGTGGTTCGTTTCACGCCAATCTGGCGAGGTCGACCGGTCTGGTGGCGCAGCCGAGAAAGTATGTGGAGTTATCTGCTGCACCAGAGCGTGTGCGACGGGTGCACAGACGCATGAAGCCGCATTACGATCATCTGTTCAATCATCGAATTAAGTAGCGGGCTTCAGGGGAATAAATCGAGCAACGCTATCGCTCTTTGTACTATCGGTGCAAAGTGCACGCTTTTATGCTGTTTAGCACTGTGTGCATAATGACCGGATACTGAAGGCGGGCTATCGTTTGAAACAAAATATCGTACATATTGCGCTGGTTGTAGACGACTATGACGAGGCAATTGAGTTTTACTGTGGCAAGTTGAAGTTTGATTTGCTCGATGACACAGAACAACCCGAACAGAACAAGCGCTGGGTGGTGGTAGCACCACCCGGGTCGCGCGGCGTTGCGTTATTGCTGGCAAAGGCATCCGGTGAAACGCAACAACGTTTTGTGGGCGATCAGGCCGGTGGTCGGGTTTTTCTGTTTTTGAATACCGATGATTTCTGGCGCGACTACGAGCGCATGTGCGCAGAGGGGATTCGATTTGTGCGGCCACCGGCCAAACAGGAATACGGCACCGTGGCCGTATTTGAAGATCTGTATGGAAATCTATGGGATTTGCTGCAGCTCAACGCTGATCATCCGATGGCAAATCGCTGACATCAGGGCGGTAGCACAAAGCGCTTCAGGCGAACCACTGGCGCATTCAGACAAAATTCCCCTTATGCAACATCTTGACTGTGAGTAAATTCAATGATTTGATGTTGTCAGTTCAATCGGGGCATATCACCAGTGGCATATGCGACTGCAAAATCAGTAGCGCCGGATACCATCCCAGTTATCGACATCACCCCGCTGCGGGAAGGGGCAGGTACGCGCGAGGTAGCGGCGGCGCTGCATCAGGCCAGTCAGGGGCTGGGTTTTATCTATATTCGCGGTCATGGCATTCCCGATACGCTGATTGACGAGGCGCGATGTGCAGCTTTTGATTTTTTTCGTGCAGATCAGTCGAAGAAAACAGAGGTACTGATCTCGTCCAGCCATCGTGGATGGCTGAAGCCCGGGCAGGCGAAAATGGATGACGATGCCAGAGTCGATCTCAAAGAAAGTTTTATCTGGGGCTATCAGAACAATCAGGAGAGGGCTCTGCAGGGTCATCCGCTGCGGGGTGCAAACCAGTGGCCGGGATTTGTGCCGTCACTTGAAGACTGTTCGATGGCCTATTTTACCGCGGCCGATCAGGTTGCCAGGCACCTGCTGCGTGGGTTTGCCACCGGCCTTGAGTTACCCGAAGACTTTTTCCTGCAACGGGCCGATACCCCGTTGAGTCGAGCCTCGTACGTATACTATCCCGCACAGCCTGAAGATTGCGGTGAGGAGCAATTCGGTGTCGGGCCGCATACCGATTTTGGCGTGCTGACAGTGCTTTGTCAGGATGATACCGGTGGACTTCAGGTGCAGGATATCAACGGTGACTGGATACATGCACCACCAATCGACGGCACTCTGATCGTGAACGTGGGGGATCTGTTGTCGCGCTGGACTGCCGGTGCCTATAAATCCACGCCCCACCGGGTGGTCAACACGTCGGGTCGGGAGCGGTTGTCGCTGGTGCTTGCGTTCGACCCCGATCCGGATACGGTTATCGATGCGGCGTCAATTCCCGGGTTGACACCTTCGGAAGAGCCCACCACTTGCGGCGACTATCTGTTATGGCGTTTTGCCAAAGCGTTTTCGTATCGGCAGAAGCCGGAGGCCGACTGATTTGGCCTCTATCGAGCGAAGCAAAAAGAACACGGACAGCAACGACCCTTCGATAGGGATTGCGTTACGGGATCTGCGCGAGACGCAGGATATCTCGGCGCGTCAGCTCTCGGATGATTCCGGTATCTCTGCAGCCATGATCAGTCGTATAGAAAGCGGGCAGGTGTCGCCGTCGATTGCGACGATGTCTGCGCTGAGTGAAGCGCTGGATGTACCGCTGGCGAGTTTGTTTCGTGATGTCATGGCTGAACGTACCGACTTTACCCATGTGAAGCAGGGTGAGGGGGTGGTGTCCACTCGAATGATGGGCGATCACATTCATCACTATGTCAACCTGGCAGCGCACCGGCGCCGCGATCTGAATTTTGAAGCGCATATGGTGACCGTCAAAAAGCAGAACTGTCCGTCACCGACTTATGTCGGTCACGGTGTCGTGCTGCTTTACGTGATTAGTGGCAGTGCTGTTTTTCATTACGGCAAACAGACGATCGAGCTCAATACAGGCGACAGCTTAAGTGTTGATGCTGAACTGACGCACGGAGTAGGTGAAGTGATTAGCGACGAAATTGTGTTTTTATCAGTACAAGCGGAGACCAGGCGATGACGGCATGGATCAGTATGATCAGTGATGAAGCAGCTGATGAAGATCTGCTTGATGCGCTGTCGCTTGCCCGTACTCCTCATGGCACAGTGGACAATGTTATGCGGGTACACTCGCATCGCCCGAATACCATGCGTGGCCATGTGATGCTTTATCGTGCGGCACTGCACGACGATACCAACACACTGCCCGAATGGCTGCAGGAGACCATATCGAGCTATGTTTCCATTCTAAATGACTGTGACTATTCACTGGCTAATCACTGGGCCAATGCCAGGCACCTGATCGCCAACAACGAGAAGGCCGACGCGATAGAGGCGGCGCTGCACAAAGATGCACCCGAGCTGGTGTTTGACGGGGCTGAGCTTGAACTGATGAAGTATGCAAAGAAGCTTACCGTCACCCCGGCCAGTATGTGTGAGTCAGATGTTGCTGCGCTAAGGGAAAGCGGTTTGAACGATGGAGAAATTCTTGAAGCTAACCAGATTATTGGCTACTTCAACTATGTCAATCGTCTGTTGAATGGTCTGGGGGTGACCACATCCGGTGATACCGTGGGCTACTATGCCGGAGAGTCCCCTGATGAGGGATGAACAATTCGTACCGGCTGTCAGTCATGATGCAATAAGCAGTATGCAGCAACCGGATAATCTTGCCGGCGCTGTTTCGTTGTTGCGCGATTGTGTCGGTGGTGTGTCCGGTGAACGGTTGCTGATTGTCAGCGAACCGGAGACTGCCGGTTATTACGATGATCAGGCAGCGAAGCTTACCGCAGCCGCCGGTCGTGCGCTGGGCATGCGGGTATACACCACCGAGTCGGATTCGTTTGTAAACAGTGACGATGAAAAAGCAATACTGATCGACGGCTTACGCGGTTTTGACCACATTGTCTTTTTTTCACGTGTAGGGGATCAGATCCGGTTTTCTTCTGCTAATGAGCTGCCTCCGTCAACCATGTGTTACACGTTGAATGTGCGCTCATTGAATTCTAATTTCGGCACGGCCTGTCACCACGGAATGTGCGAAATAAAAGAAGCAATAGACCGTGCCTTCGAAGCTGCTGAAGCAATTACTGTCACCTGTCCGCTGGGGACGCATTATAGCGGTCGACCACAGTGGACGCCCTCACCGGTGGAAGTGGGGCTGAAACGATTTCCGTTGCTGGTACCCAGACCGGTGCCGGCTGACGGTTTCTGCGGACGCGTGGCATTGAGCCGTTTCTTAATCGGCACAGGTAATCGATTTTACGAACCCTATTATCTGGCGATGTCAGATGTCGTCTTCGCCTGTGTGCAAAACAATCAGATCACGCACTTCGAAGGCAACCGCTTTGAAGTGAAACGGGTTGAAGATCACTACAAAAAAGTCGCGGAACAGTTGGAGGTGGAGCCATGGTTTGTGGACTCCTGGCATGCCGGTATTCACCCGGGCTGCCATTTCGAGGCAGACGCGCAAAGCGATATTCTGCGCTGGTCGGGGACGGCCTTCGGCAATCCCCGTATCCTTCACTTTCATACCTGTGGAGAATACGCACCGGGTGAAATCAGCTGGAATCTGCTGGATCCGACAGTCACGCTGGACGGGGTGCAGTTGTGGGAATCCGGCAGGCTGCATGTGGAGCGATTGGCCGAGGGAGAGGCGATATTATCCCGACACCCGAAACTTGCGACACTGTTTCTTAATCCGGAGTGTAAGGTCGGACTGGCATCCTGCTGATGCAGTGTCCGGCGATTCAACAAGCTGTCGTCTTGTTCACAGTGATTAGCCGGGAAGAAAATATAGAGCGATAAAAATCGCTTAACAAATGAGCGGGCGGACCTCGACACTCGTCGGATAGCTGCCTGCAAAATTGCACCAGTCGACGTCTATATTGCCGCCCTGATCAGAGAGTACAGCACGGATATAGCCTACGTTGGTGTTGCCGAACACGCCCGGCTTTATTCGCGCCCAGACGCCACCGGTGCCGGCGGGTACGTGTGATGTAGTAATGTGTAGCGAGTGAATAACATCAGTCGCGTAGCTGGTTTCATTGGCGTTGATCGTGGTGTCGAAGTTAGCCATTTCAGAAGTATTATTCGGCCAGCGTCTGTTCAGGGTTCGAAATAATGCGACTTTCTTTGATGTCTCGTTGATCAGTGCCAGCGCCTCAGCTGCGTTCGCTTTCGCGACGTAGTTTTGATACGACGGAATCGCAAAAGACGACAAAATTCCGATAATGGCGATCACAACCATTACTTCAACGAGCGTAAAACCGGAGTGTTGTTTCAAGGTACTGCTCACATTCTTTTCAACAACACGCATTATCGGCAAATGCTGAGTAGTCTGAAATTCGTTAGCGCAAATCC
>JAHDHK010000209.1:8543-10229 GCA_020631335.1 Chromatiales bacterium | reverse complement strand
AGATCTTCGAAAACGCCTGTTGAAGGTTTCGGAACCGGCACGTTCCAAACCTTCCGACTGAATAGCCAGATGCGCTGTGTTGCAGTCTTCAACAAGATCTCTGAGCTGATCGGGCAGTATTGAAAAACTGGAATCCGGACCGCAGTCTTTTTCGTCCGGCTTAAAATGTTTTTCTATCGCCTTCGCCCCCAGTGCCACTGATAAAAGTGCCGCTTTGTTAGATATTGTGTGGTCAGAGAGTCCGACTTCCAATTGAAAATGATCTCTGATGTAACGGATGGCCCCTAATCGAGCGTCAGTCAAATCTGCCGGATAACTACTGATACAATGAAATAGCAAAATATCGTTGTTATCGTGCTTTTTACAACATTCTACGGCGTTAGCGATCTCTTCGATGGTGGACATGCCGGTGGACATAAAAACCGGTTTACCTCTCGAGGCAACGTATTCAATCAACGGGGTATCTGTCAGTTCGAAAGAGGCAATTTTGTATGCGGGCGTATCCAGCTCTTCAAGCAGATCAACCGCTGTCTCATCAACAGGTGTTGAAAAAATAGTGATGCCCAGACTTCCTGCATATTCAAATAGCGCCCTATGCCATTCAAACGGTGTGTGCGCTTCATTGTATAACTGATACAAGGTATACCCTTTCCAGAGGCCGTCTGGTATTGTGAAATCTTCTTTGTTACAGTCCAGCGTCATAGTATCCGGGGTATAGGTCTGCATTTTTACAGCATCCGCTCCGGCAAGCATGGCCGCTCTTATCGTTTGCTTTGCCCGATCAATATCCCCTCCATGATTTGCTGACATTTCAGCAATAATATAGGGTTTAGCATTACCACCAACCACTTTCCCATTGACATTAAACATAAATCAGTTCTACCGAGAAGCAATAATTTTGTGATCAAGAGAATAAGTAATTTGCACAGGTGCATACCCGAGTTTCTGCAGCTTTTGCATAAGGCCCGTATTTGAAGGTGCAACATTAACGAAAAATGCTGCGGGTCTGACTGAGGGCACCGGTGGAAGCGGAGACATGACTTCCCTGACTCGGTGAATCAGACTCTCAAATAGCTCATCCGCCAGAGTTTCCAGATTATTTATGCCTATAGAATTATCAAACCCGATATAAATACTGCCAGCGTAGGCTTTGCCAACACAGACTAGATACCATTCTCTGTACGGATGGTTTTTCACGAAATCACAGTGTTTTTCATATGCGGGAATGGAACGATGGCTGATAAAATGCTCACGTGCTTTGAGCAGATCATAAAGCGCGTCCATCTGGGTGTTGTCTGGCACCACTTTTTCCAGTTCGACTATGGACATTAATGTAAGCTCATCTATCAGGCTTTTATCACCCGGAAACGATCAAAAGCTATAGTGCCGGTTGTCGAATTACGCAGCAATACTTCAAAATGCCGCTTTCTTCGCTCGATAACACGAACCCGACGCGCTCGAATAATTTCATACTTGCACTATTTTCTGCTCTAATCTTTGCATTTAGTTCGGACACATGGCTGTATTTCTCTTTGAATACTTCCATTGAAGATTGAAGGCATATTTTACCGTACCCCTTCCCTCTTTTGTCCGGTGCAATGTTGACAGAGACGAGTGCTACAGGACCGTCAACATCGTAGCGGACAGTTCCAACCTTGCCACCGCCCTCTTTTGATTCACATATCA
>JAHDHK010000209.1:0-8443 GCA_020631335.1 Chromatiales bacterium | reverse complement strand
CTGATCAATTACGCCACACGCTTTTGAACAATATGTTCATTTATTGATATGAGGTCCGGGTTATTTTTAAGGATCCGGGTAATTTCACGATGTGTTTTCACGCCCGCACTGTGCTTTTCAATGAGCTGTGTCACCAGCTTAAAATCGTCCGGAGTATCGACAGTTACTCTTAAATGGCTGTTATCTTCATCATTGTGATAATGCGTTACTCTGATATCCAGCTTTTTTTTGTGGTAAAAATAGGGCGTGACATGTTCTCTTTCAAATGCATGCTCACTTTTCCGGTTTGCTTCCTCCAGCAATTCAAACGAAAATATCTCAAAGTCGAACCCCCTTGGGTAGGTGCTTTGACTATTGGTGAGATAATGTCGACTTTCACCAGTTGACATGTATTGATTAATCCCGTCAGCAATCAGGCTGCCATCTATAAGTGGGCAGTCGCTGGTAACCCTTACCACTATATCCAGTTTGTTTCTTTGCGCACAGTGGTAGTATCTGGACCGTACGTTTTTTTCGCTACCACGAAAACATGGATATCGGTTGTGTGCTGCCCACTGACTAAGGAGGTCATCACCGGACATATCGGTAGTAGCAAGGATCACCGGAAATCCACATTCGCGCAGACGAAGAAAATGCCAGTCAAGCAGAGTTTTTCCACCAGCGTACATCAATACTTTTCCCGGGAGTCGACTGCTCCCCATGCGTGCCTGCGAAATTATCCCTATTTTCGGCATACTAGAAACCTCTGTGCTTTTCTATGCTGTTATCTGTCGCATGAAGGACCTCAGGCCACCTGGTCATAGACGCTGGTGACGGCAAGCACATTGTCGATCACCAATTGTACATCGCCTTCAGACATGGCCGGGTAAAGCGGAAGACTCAGTGTCTGTCGATAATTCTGCTCTGCCACCGGACATTTATTCTGTCCATATCCATAGGTCTGTCGATACCAGGGCTGCAGGTGTACAGGAATATAAAGCACCTGGGTAGCCACCCCGTTGCTGTGCAACCGCTCCATAACGTGTGTTCGAGTCAACCCTAAAGTCTCAAAGTCTATCTGAACGGTATACAGATGCCATGAGGTATGATCCTGAAGAGAGATATCTTTCAGGACAGGAGTCTTTATAAAAGGAGCAGCACTGAAAGCCTGATTATAGGTGGCTACGATTTCACGCCGCCGCCGGATTGACTGGTCCAGACGTGACAACTGACTCAGACCCAGCGCACACTGAAAGTCGGTAATGCGCATGTTGTACCCCAGAGACTGCATTTCGTAATACCACGGACCACGCTCATCAAGATCACTCAGGTTTAGACCAACCATATCTTCCGGGTTTCTGGTCATTCCGTGAGTCCGGAGCTGCTTTGCTTTCGCAGCATAGTCATCGTTGTCTGTGACCAGCATCCCCCCTTCGCCGCAAGTCATTGTCTTGACCGGATGGAAGCTGAAGACAGTCATATCAGCATATCCGTGCGACCCGATTTTTCTTAACGCTCCATCCTTGTAGATTGAACCACCGACTGCATGACAGGCGTCCTCGATGACCAGTGCATTGTTTCCACGGGCTACCTCGGCAATTTTTTCCATATCGGCAGGACCACCGGCATAGTGCACCGCAACAACAGCCCCGGTATCGGGCTTCCATTCTCTGGCAAGCGCCTGCGGGCAGAGATTGTGGCTAATCGGATCAATATCAACAAAGTCAGGGGTAGCACCAACGTACGCAGCGCAGTTGGCGGAGGCCAGAAATGTATTGGGACTGGTCACCACTCGATCACCTTTCCCGATTCCGGCGACGAGCATAGCCAGATGCAATGCCGAAGTTGCGTTACAGAGCGCGACCGCATGTTTTGCACCGACGTATGCGGCAAATGCGCTTTCAAATTCTTCAGTCACCGGACCGGTGGTGATTAGATCGCTGCGTAACACCTCAGCGACCTGTCGAATGTCTTCCTCGGTGATGTCCTGTCTTCCGTAGAACAGCATGGTTTACTCCGGACTAAGCAGCATCTGCATGTGTTTCATTGAACTCAATCAGATTACCGGGCACGGGATCGAAACCCGAATCCACATGCTGCACGATCAATTCTCTCAGTTGCTCAACATCAAGCCACTCAGTATTGTTGTCCGAGGTATATTCGAAGTAATCCTTTACCATACTGGCACCGTGATGATTCGCGTAGCGTTTAATCACATCTTTACGCTGATGGTGATGTAACGTCGGCACAATAACGTAGTATTTATCATTTTCGACAGTATTCCAGCAGTCACTGACGTTGACCATTTCTTCATGCAGTTTTTCACCAGGGCGTATACCCACGATATTCTTCACGCAGGTCGGATCAACCGCTTCAGCCACATCCATGATCCGGTATGATGGTATTTTCGGTACCAGTATCTCTCCACCCAGGCAGTTTTCAAGAGCGTCCAGAACCATCTGCACTCCCTGATCCAGGGTAATGTTGAAACGCGTCATCCTGTCGTCGGTGATAGGCAATACACCGCTTTCTCTCTGTTTAAGAAAAAAGGGAATCACACTACCCCGGCTGCCCATCACATTGCCGTAGCGCACCACCGACAATCGCAACTCACGACTACCGGTAAAATTATTAGCGGCAACAAAAAGTTTATCAGAGCAAAGCTTGGTGGCCCCGTACAGGTTGATTGGCGCGGCAGCTTTGTCAGTACTCAACGCCACCACTCGACTGACATTCGTTTCAAGGGCAGCCTCGACTACGTTCTGCGCACCCAGCACATTGGTACGTATCACCTCGAACGGGTTGTATTCGGCGGCCGGCACCTGCTTGAGTGCAGCTGCATGAACGACCACATCAATATTTTCCATGGCTCTTTTAAGACGGGACTGATCACGCACATCGCCTATAAAAAACCGGATATTGGGATACTTGTCGGCGGGAAAGCTCTGCGCCATCTCGTATTGTTTCAGCTCATCCCGTGAGTAAACCACCACCCGGCGTATACCCGGATACCTTTCAAACAGTGTTTGAATGAATCTTTTACCGAATGAGCCTGTCCCACCGGTAACCATGACGCCACATTGTTCGAATTGCTTCATTTGCATTCATCCCTGTGCACTTGCTACGTATTAGCCAGGTCGACTCTATTGACCTTAGCGCTGTCGTTCTCTTCCGGCGTCCTGCCAGAGCGTCCTCCGGACTATTTACTTACCACTCTGACTTTTCTATTTCTAACTTCAATACATATTGCAACTCATCGGCGAGCGCGATCCAGTCCTGAGATTCCTGATAACCCAGGGCAGCAGCGACCGACCGCTCGGTCGCCAGTGTTAACATCGCCGGTTTTATTGCCACTTTTTCGCTGAAAACGCTGACAAACTGCTGCAACACCGTTGACGCTTCAGCTTCATGTCCCTGACGGTACTTACCGGCACAGGTATCTAACAACACAGTGAGCTCAGATAACATATTCTTCATCCGTGACTACGCATTGCACACCCTGGATCTTTGCACTGAGCACCCCGAGGTTACTGAACCTGACACTTGGGGGGGCCATTTTTGCAATGTATCTTTCGAGATCTCTGTAGTAGCTGATAAGGTTCATACTCGATGGTATGACCTCGTCACAATAGTTTCTTACGGTATGTGTGGCGTTGTCAGTTTGATTGACCGGCTGATTGACAATAACTCCCTGCGCGTGGGTGGACTGCAACGGATATCCGAAATCCGCTCCGGCAAAAATCACATGCCGTGTACCAGTTCTTACCGCAAGGTCGGTCGCCGGATGAATAACACTGCCCGAGGAGAAAAGCGCGCGCACCGGCTTCTTTTTTACAAAGCCTGAAAATCTTTCATGCGTGCCTACCGCGCAATAACGCGTTGCCGACCAGCCGGATACAGCTTGTGGATACGCGCTCGGAAAATAGACCAGCCCGATATCAGAAGACTGTAACTGTTGAATGGTCAGAAATTCCTGTACCCACTCGATCGGATCAATGGTCACCACGTAGTCGGGACTAATACCGTTTTGCAGCAGCGCGTTCAATGCGGCATCCACTACGATCAGCATCGCTCCCTGCTCCTGCTGCCGGCCTATTTCGTTCATACTCTGATCAAGCGTCGGGCCGGCGCCACAAACGATAACCGACTGCCCCTCGTCGCAGGTATCAAATAGTACACCGACATCCTGATCATCGCAGCCGGCGATGAGGTTCCGCTGAATATTATCAGCGATCATTGCCCCTCTGCTTTGCTGGAACGAATTGCTGTGCTGCAGTGAAAGATGCTGTTTTATTAGATCTCTCAGGCGCTCTGCACTTGTTTCTGCGAGCTGCAGCGTGGGTATCGTGGCTGCAAATACCGGAGGCAACCGGTCAAATTCTGACGGCAGTTTCAGGCAGACTCTGGGATCGTTGAGCCAGGCTGACATGTCTATAAAATCGAGTATCGTATTAAAAAGCGCCATGTTAAGAGGCACCACGATCAGTGTTTCAAGCTCTGTGTGAGTCTCGAGCGCTGTCAGCGGAAGATAACCCATTCCTATACCGAATAGAGTCGCACATTTGGCACTTAGCGGTATCGATTCAAGTTGTAGTTGCGCTTCCCCAACCGGGTTCCACGCACTTGCCAGCCTCAGTCCGCCGGCCACAATGGTGGGATATTCCCCCTCATCATACAACGCCAGTTCCGGTTTGTGAGAAGCCCTGGCGAGAGCCGTACTGATGTCCGGCCAACGCTCTGCAATTATTGCTCGTGACTCATTAACTGATTGTTGTGGAGCATTCATTACCTTGAATCCAGCAAGTTGTACACCATAGAGAAAGCAGTTATGGAGAGTTATACGGCTGCAACCAGACCAACAATCAGTCAGTAAAATGTCTTTACACTGAACTGAATATTTTTTAAAGCGGCAGGTGAGAATATTCCTTCAAGGCTGTGATTTTTAAGTCGATAGTCTGCTTGTACTCAATGGAATATGAGCATGGCGAACTCGCTATTAAACAGCTTGTCGGGACTAATGGCAGCTGAGCGTGCAATTGCGACAACCAGTCATAATATTGCAAACGCAAATACTGACGGCTACTCCAGACAGAGCGTAACCAATGTTACCCGGCTGGCCGAACAGCACAGCTCCGGGTTCAACGGAGCCGGTGTTCGAGTGGCCTCGATCCAGCGGGTACACGACGGACTTCAGGAAGAGCAACTACAGTCGGTCACGTCTGAATACCATCGCGTTAACTCACTCAATAGTTTCTCAAACAGAATAAATACTCTCTTTGTCGAAGAGAATTCCGGATTAAATACGGCGCAAATAGAGTTTTTTTACGCGCTGGAGAACGCGTCCAATAATCCACACGATCAGGCATCAGCCGAGCACGTCATTTCCAGTGCAGAAAACCTTGTCAGCCGATTCAACTTTGTAGATGCGCAACTGAGCTCGATACAATCTGAACTCAATTTCAATATACAAAGCGATATTTCCGCTATTAACGAGTTGTCTGCCAATATCCATGCACTGAATCAGCAAATAGGCACAGTGACATCGGGGAACTCAGCTAACCCGCCCAATGACTTGCTGGATCAACGCGATTCACTTTTGCAGGAGCTATCGCGCTACGTCAACATAAAAGCCCTGCCACGCAATGGCATGGGCATCGATGTCGCGATGGCCAACGGTGTGCCATTGGTTACCATCGCCGGTGCGTCGACACTAGCAGCCACTGCTAATCCGTCAGTCCCGGATTCGTGGACATTTTCTATCGATGCCGGTAGTGGAATCCAGCGGGTGCGCGAGCCCACGGGCGGGTCGCTCGGCGGCAGACTGGAGTTCGGCACAGACATGCTGAAACAAACACGAAGCGAACTCGGGCAGCTGGCAGCAACCCTCGCATTTGCGGTGAATGATGCCTACGAGGAAATAGACCCTGCCAATGCGAACACCCCTCTGGCCCGTGCCGAATTCTTCACTGAAGCTTTGAGCGCGCCGGTATCGAACAGCGGGAACCAGGGAGATGCAGTGGTATCGCTTGAACTATTAGACCCGGCAGCCACAACAACTTCGGGTTATTCAATGATTGCTGACGGGGGAGGATTCACCCTGACCCGTCTAAGCGACAATGTGCAGGTCACAGGGGGGGCAACTCTAACCATGGACGGCATATCCTTCAGCGTTAACGGAAATGCTGTCGCGGGTGATACGTTTATGATCGCGCCTTTTGTAGGGGCTGCAGGAGAAATCAGTGTTAAAAACATTGATTCCAGCAACCTGGGGGCAATGGTAGGCTCTTCGACACAACAATATCTGCCTGTCTCCCAAACGATGGCAGACGTACGCCATGCGGATATTTTTAATAACAACCTGTCCACCCTCGGTGAGCAATACGCAACGATGGTTGCCCGGGTCGGCGCATCAGCCAGAACTGCTGAGGTACAACTACAATCGATGGATAGTATTCTTGAGGAAACCCTCAAGAGCCACGATCAGCTTTCCGGTGTCAGTCTCGACGAGGAAGCAGCAAATCTAATTAAATATCAGCAGGCTTACGAAGCATCCGCAAGAGTCATGGTGGCATCGGGCTCAATGTTCGACACACTAATCGCAGCATTAAACAGGGTCTAAACGCATGAGAATCACTCACAACTATCAGGCCCGGATGTTCTCGGCTAACAACCAGTCAACCATGAACCGTATTTCTGACTTGCAAAACCAGATTGCCAGCGCTAAACGGGTTCTGGACCCTGCTGATGACCCGGCTGCGACCAGTAAATCCATTCTGGTGCAGCAGTCTATCGGACAGCTGGCACAATATGAACGCAACGGTACCTATGCAGAAAGCAGACTGAGCATGGAAGAAAGCGCGGTTGCGTCTATTTCAAATGTGATTACTTCTCTGCGCGAGCTGGCACTGCAAGCCAACAATGATGCACTCGGTGATCAGGATCGGCAGACGCTACAGCAAAGCGCCATCAGCTTGCAGAATGAGCTTAGAGCGCTGGTAAACAGCAGAGGCCCTAATGGCGAATATCTGTTTTCAGGGACTTTGCGCGATGTCAAACCCTATCCGGATCCCGCAACCGATCAGTATGCAGGCAACAACAGCAGTCAATTAGTTAATATAGGGTTAAACAATCAAATTGCTCTGGGCACTTCAGGTGCTGCGCTGACAAATTTCGATATTAGCGGCAGCAGCAAATCACTATTCACCACAATAAGCGACCTGGAAACCACCCTGGGCACACCGGTAACGGTCCCGGGACGTGGAATATTCCACGATCAGATGGCTGTGATTGTCGAGGAGCTCGATCATGCGCAAAACAGTGTCATTGCCCACCGTGCTCAGATAGGTGATCGCCTGGCTCGAATTGATACTGCCAGTAGCAGCAACGGGTCAATGGAATTATTACTCACCGCCGAGCTCGATACCGCTGAAGGCCTTGACTACGCAGATGCTATCTCCCGACTGGAGTCAGAGATACAAAGTCTCGAAGCTATTCAGTCAACCTACGCCAGAATAAAAGACCTCTCTTTGTTTAACTATATCTAACCGGTATAGATCATCACATGACAAGTGAGCATTGACGAATTACAGGTTATGCAGTTTTTTACCGATTTCGGGGCATTATTTTCAGATTAGCAGTGCGTCTATTCGACACAAAAAATAACCTGCCGCCAACTCCCGGAACATTCTTGCCACATAGCGGACCGGGTTTATCATGCAATGAGCCGACGGGTTTAACCACCTTTCCGTCAGTTGCCTGGCCCTCGATAAAAACTCAGGCTTAAAAGTGCTTTTTTCTACATATTAAAGCACTTTAAAAATTACAAAGAAGGCGTACCTCTCCAGACAGGGCGGTAACACCTGGCAATGACCCATCCCTGAGATTTTTGCCGGCTTTTTTCCGGTCTATATAATCCTCGCATCCGTGCTGAAGCAGACTGCTAAAACAGCACTGTTATCCATTCAATACCCTGAGGCCTACTGGTTTTTCAAGGATTACAACCTTGACGTATTCAGTGAATGCCAGTCACAAAGACATTTTCTGCGTCCACTTCATAATTGAACATCACTGTTCAATGGTTCAATTATATCTATACATATAATTCATTTTCAGTAATCTTTTAGTAGTTAATGTAATCTATTAAGTAGATATAATATCATGCTCATATATAAAGAAAGAGGTGACAAACCCGATACATTTTTTGTAGCCAGTCAAAAGCCACATTTAACAAAAAAGGAATTTTTAAATGGCGCTCTCCGTATACACCAACGTTATGTCTATGACAGCCCAACGTAATCTTTCCCAATCACAATCACAGCTTGAAAGTGCGATACAAAGACTGTCTTCCGGCTTGCGGGTTAACAGCGCTAAGGATGACGCAGCAGGGCTGGCCATCGCGGAGAGAATGAATACCCAGGTGCGAGGTATGAACGTCGCTATTCGTAATTCAAACGATGCGATTTCA
>JAHDHK010000208.1 GCA_020631335.1 Chromatiales bacterium | reverse complement strand
GATTTACCGTGACAGTGCCAGTGCCTTAAACCAAATATCTGTATTAACCGCTAAATTATTAGGTGACCGCAATCATCGACCTTTGTGTGTGAGTGTGCTGCCCGCACTTGCCGAGCGTTGGCTGGCACCGCGGATAGCAAACTGGCCCGCTGCGTTGAACATCCGTGTTGAGGATGATCCGGTCGAGCTGGTACGCGACGGGATCGATGTGCGTGTGACCTATGGTGGTCACTTCTATCCCGCCCATCATGTAGTCGAACTGATGCATGAGTCAGTTGTGCCTGTGCTGCCCACCCATTTTGCATCAGATAAACTATCGCTTGATTCACTGCCGGAAGCATTGTTTATCCACGTCGACTGGGGAGAGCGCTATATGGAGCACCTTGGCTGGAACGAGTGGTTTCAAGCAGCGGGCATCACGCGTGAAATCTCGCCTGCGCGCGGCAAACGAGCCGCCAATGCCAGTCTGGCAATCACGCTGACAGAGCAGGGCGCGGGTGCTGCACTTGCGCAGTCGGGGCTTGCTCATGCAGCCGAACGTGCCGGGCGATTGTGCGTTGCACACTCCACGACAGTACCGCTGTTGCGACCCTACTGCGCAATTACGCGTGATGAAGTTGCAGCGGAAGGAGAGTTAGCACGATTAATAGAAACTTTGAAAGATTAGTGTTAACCGCGCTCAACACCAGAGCACGTGTACCGGCGGGCAGACTTTCTCAAAGGCGATTGTGTTGGTGATTTCCGATTGTGCTATGGAAGGGCCAGACCTCAGAATTTTCAAATAAGAGCGCATTATGGGATCCAGTATTTAGCTAAAGCATCTGGATTTCTGCCAAATATTGGTCATAATGGCTCTGGATTCTAATTTTGGGATCCCGAAAACGTTTTAGGTTAATAAAACTACTGGGAGAGAATCATGAGGAAATTAGCAGCTACTACGGCACTTGTATTTGGCCTGATCGCTCAGCCATCGACTGCTGAAGAACTGAGCGTGGCAACTTTCGTCCCTCCAAACCATGAATCGGTCACGGTTGCGCTTGCGTGGTTTGAAAAGGAAATTGCGGAACGCTCTGGCGGCGAACTGACCCTGAAACTGTACCCGGCAGGACAGCTTGGCGCAGGTCCGGCTCAGCAATACAAGAGAGCCGTTGAAGGGGTGGCTGATATCACTTTTGGGATCGCCTCTATTACCCCGACATTATTCCCGAAGACTATGCTCGCGATTCTACCCGGCACGGCAGTTGACGGACCTGACTCTACAGAGCGCATGTGGCGCGTATTTGACGACTACATGGCGGATGAATGGAGTGCTGTAAAGGTGCTGGCAATTGGAAATCCAGCCGGTGGGATGATCATCTCAACCAAAGATGTATCAACTATTGAAGGCATGAAAGGCGCCAAGATTGTCCCATGGGCAGCGATAACAACACCGGTAATGCAGGGAATGGGTGCAGTGCCAGTGCAGCTGGACCCGACTGAGCACTACACCGCGCTTAGTACCGGTACGATTGATGGAGCAATATCATCTATCAATAACATTATGCCGCCCTGGAACCTTGACGAAGTGGCTGATTACGCAATCGTTAACACACCCGCCACCTTCAACCCCGTGTTCTACGTGATGAACAAAGAACGCTACAACGGTCTGAGTGAAAAACATCGCGCAATCATTGATGAAGTATCCGGTATCGAGTTCTCCAGGAAATTGGCAGGGGCATTCCATGAGGCCGACGAGATAGCACTTAAGTGGAAAGACGAGAAGATCGCAGCGGGCGAACTCAACGTAGAGTGGATAGTGGTGTCCGATGAAGAACGCGCAAAAATGGAAAAGGCAGCTGAAGACGGTATGGCAGAGATCTATGTGAACTATGCTGAGAGAGGTGTCTCAAACGCACAGGAAATATACGAAGCACTGAACAAGTAGATTCAAATCAGTGTTGCGCAGCAGGCTTTCATGTTGATAGACAACTGAGCGCTAACCACCGGAAGTAACAATCTATGCAAACCAGCCTCGGATTAAACTTGTCCGGGGCTGGTGCGATTGCTGTTTATCTGAACATCCATTTTAATAGGTACCAATACAAGCAAAGTGTTTTTGTTGCATTGGCTCGGCTATGCCTGCTGAACAGGCTAATCAGATATGTGACTAAGCGATCCCCGATGTTTTAAACTTCGACTGCTGAACATTGCGTTGCCCCGGGTCACAAATGAGGATCATATGTTTATCGTGCTGCTTAAGTTTGCCGAAAATAAAAGTCAGGCACCTGACTTTATGGATGGTCACAATCAATGGTTAAAACAGGGTTTTACGGACGGCGTCTTTCTGGTCGCCGGAAGCCTGCAGCCGGGATTGGGCGGCTCTGTAGTTGCACACGGCGTGACG
This sequence comes from Chromatiales bacterium, assembly GCA_020631335.1. Classification (GTDB taxonomy): domain Bacteria; phylum Pseudomonadota; class Gammaproteobacteria; order Granulosicoccales; family Granulosicoccaceae. The sequence continues at coordinate 7,966 of JAHDHK010000208.1, read as the reverse complement.
CGAGCGGACCTGGAAAACAGAGTTAACGACGACCCGTTTGTAGCACAGAATGTAGTCACTGCCGAAATTCTGGAAATCACTCCAAAGAAAACTGATGAAAGGCTGAGTTTTCTACTGGGAGATAACTAGCACGCCTTCCGCAGTTGCGTTGCACCAAGTCGAAAAAAGAACAAACTGAACAAAAGCACTAACCCGAGGGCCAATTTCGGCAAAGATGAAAATGAAGTCCCCAGATATGCTTTCCAATCACAGGAGAGCATTAACATGAGCTTAGAAGTTAGTGGAAACGCTACAGTCGATGTAGCCGTATTGAGGTAGTAGTGGCAAGCGTTAATTCAGATCGCATGATGCGGGGCTGCTACGTGTAGTGAACTTTTAGGCGCTGTCGGTGAATGTGGCAATAAACTGCGATTCAACGATTAACGCGCCGTGTCTAATGAAGCGCTAAAAGTCGGTAGCCACACCACCTGCCTCAACCCGTTTGGCAACAAAAGCCTCCAGTTCCTCACGGCGTGCGGGGTCCAGTGCCGGCGGTTGATAACGCTTTAGCATCTGTTTGTACACAGTGTTGGCTTTCTGCAGTGCGGTCGGGCTGCCAGCTTCAGTCCAGCTTTCAAAGTTGCGCCAGTCAGAAATGATTGGTGAATAAAACGCAGTCTTGTAGCGTGACATGGTGTGCTCGGTACCAAAGTAATGCCCACCCGGCCCGACATCACGAATGGCGTCCAGCCCCAGTTCGTCTTCATTTATTTTCAAGCCATTCATGTATACCGCCATCATCTGCAGCAAATCGGCATCGACAATCATTTTTTCAAACGAGGCACTCAAGCCACCTTCCATCCAGCCCGCACCATGCATTAAAAAGTTTGCACCACCGCTGATCGCACCCCATAACGCCATGGTCGACTCGTAACCGGCCTGTGCATCCACCGAGTTCGCGGCACTCACATTGGATGAACGAAACGGCAGACCATAGCGCCGACATAACTGTCCGGAGATTTGTGCAGCCAGCATGTATTCCGGTGTGCCGAAGGCTGGCGCGCCGGATTTCATATCGACATTAGAGGTGAAGCCACCATATATACAGGGCGCACCGGGTCGTACCATCTGCGCAAACGCAATACCTGCCAGCGCTTCCGCATTCTGCTGTGCCAGTGCACCGGCTAAAGTCACCGGTGCCATAGCACCCGCCAGCGTGAACGGGGTTAAACAAACCACTTGATTGCGCGCTGCCATTTCCATAATGCCGGTCAGCATGTGCTCATCAAGCTTAAGCGGTGAGTTACTGTTGATAATGGTGAACAGCGAGGGCTCATTGTCCAATTGCTCATCGCTAACACCTCGCCCTATGCGCGCTATCTCAATCGCATCAACATTGCGGTCACGTCCGAGAGAGTATGCATGGAAGACCTTATCCGTCAGCGTTACACAATCAGCCAGGCAGTGCAGGTGACGTACTGAAGCGTGCAGGTCAGTGGGTTCAACCGGATAACCCGAAGTAAAGTGCAGAATATTCAGTGACTGCATCAGTCGCAGAAAATCCTGATAGTCCTGGTGATTGCCGGAGCGACGGCCACCGTCCAGACTGTTGGTATTCGGGGCACTGGCAACGGTGCCGAAATTAATGAAATCTTTTCCGATACGGATATTGCGGGACGGGTTTCGAGCATGCAGTGTAAATTCAGAGGGGCAGGTAGCAATGCTGTTCATGATCAGCTCTCGCTCAAAACAGACGCGTTGACCATTTGCTGTTGCGCCCGCCTTCACCATGATGTCCCGCGCTTCCGGCAACAGCACATCAATACCGATTTGCTCAAGGATGCGCAGCGACGCATCATGAATCAGCTCAAGTTGCTCACCGCTGACCGGCTCAGTGGGGTTATAGGGCATGCGCAGCTGCTGCCACGGCAACTGCTCAAACGCAGCACCCTGCGAGCCGCTGCTGCCCGCGCTTTTGCTGCGACGTCTGCGGCGGGGCTGACGTTCGGTTGAGCTCATGAGGTTCTCCGGCGAGTGCATAAAGCCAATCTTAAAATATGATATATTGAACCTTGTTCAGGATAAAGGATATTTGTGTGCGAAATCCGACTCCACCTAAACCGGCACTGGACGTCATTGTGCGTGAAGCGCGTAAAGCCGGCGGTCTGACCCTGGAGCAACTGGCAGAAAAAAGCGGTGTGTCTAAAAGCATGCTTTCACAGATTGAACGCGGCACCGTCAGCCCGACGTTCAGCGTGCTGTGGAATCTAACCCAGTCACTGGGTATCGATTTGTCGGTGCTGGATCAGTCGGCCAGTGATCGCAATATTATTGAGCACACCCGGTCTTATTCCACCCCCAGCAAAGGCAGTGTTGATAGTAAATGCACGCTGCGAATGCTGACACCAAACCGTACCGTGTTACCGGTGGAGTGGTATCAGCTGACGATAGCACCGGACGGTGTACTGGCCTCCGAACCACATGCCGCCGGAACCTATGAACACCTTACCTGCACCCGTGGAAGTTTACGGGTGCAATCCGGAGAGTTAACTGCCATCGCTGAAACCGGGGACACCGTGCGCTATCGGGCAGATCTGCCGCATAGCATCCAAAATATCGGTAAGCAGGAGGCTGAAGGCTTTTTGGTGGTGGCCTTGCCTGCGCAGTATCAGGCGCATCGGGTTTAACTTATATATGGATTAGCGAGGTCCGCCGACTAATGACCTCGCTAATCCCGTCAACTGAGAATGACGTCTGAAGGCATGGCTCAGTTTGATCGGCACCGCGCTGCTGCAAGCTGTCACTATTAGAGTGAGTTAAAGCCTATGGACCTTAGAAGCCTGGAAGTGTAGAAAATGCTTCAGGGAAGATTAGCGATCAACACTATTGATAACACCATCCATAAAGAGTGAACGCTGCCTATCGGTGCCGTAGCCAATCAGACCGGTGGTCGCAATGGTCATAGAGTTGAAGTCAAAAATCATTGTGATGAAGTCGGGGCGGTCAGCCTGAACCCAGGACATCAGAAAGATGTCCGGACTAATCTCTCTTGCCGAATAAGGAATCGAGCTGTCGCTGTTACCTGTTCGACCACCTGCTATCCATTCGTAACTTCCGAGCCCGTTATCAAACGAGACAACCATGCGTGCCTCGGAGTTGTTATAGGTCCAGTCAATCGATGTACCATCCAGGCTGTGATCACCAGTCCCCGCCTGACCCCAGGCGACAGCAGCCACAAATTGGAATAACACCAACGCAGTAACCAACTTACCAATTCGAGTGTGCATATTCATTAATATCATTCTCCAAAAGCATCTATTACAAAAGTTTGCGAAACGTGTGAATTAACTATCAACGAAACGGATCGCCACAAAATCACCTAATTTTCCAGACTACCGGCCGGCGGAAGAATTGGTGTTTCCACTTCAATAGGCTGAGACATAGTCCAGAGTTGTCGCTCAATTGCTGCATCGGAGCATGGCTCTAATGACAAACCCCGCCACCGGTACTTTGGAGGAAACTTACTACCCCCCGGGGTCATCTCGGAGCGACCCGGTACAATCGTTAAGCAGAGTGCCGGATTCTGCCCGGGCTTAAGCCTTGCGTTTTCCTGAACCCATTTCGCCTCATCAGTACCGCATGCTTCCAGCGTAATTTCTGCACCTTCGTTCGGATTCAGCGCCGCCAGACATAACTCATATTGCGGCATGATGAGTTCAGTACCAGCTGCAGACCACGCAAAGCGCATATCCAGATTCCACATCCCGTCTTTGCACGTGTGAACCCAGAGAGATTCATCTGTTTTCGGTGTATCGCCAAACCCCCTTGTGTCAACACAAAGGTGCCGTGGCTCATCCAGAGGCAGTGCTGCACGAAGAAATGAAGCCTTATCCGCACCGTTGACTGGCGTCGGGCCAGTGGGCTGCGCGAACCCTGTAGATGCAAATAGAATATTGAGGCCGATAGCGGCCAATGCATATTTAATAATCACCTGTTTTTCCGTCCGTTTAATTGTTAAAAATCGAAGGTAACGAAGTACCATGGTGTTGGATCACCACTAATGATCTTTAGCACCGCCAAGCTGCCGCATCGCTCCCGCCCAATCCTCTACATGATAGGTACGAACCAACAGACCCGCTTCCAGAGTGTGTATATCTATCGCCATAATATCGAAAGACCGCCCCTCGCCATCAACCCCGAACAACGGCGCTGTTGGAGTGCCGGTAGCGCGACTGCGCACGATAACGATGTCGCCATCCTGATGTATGTCCTGCACCTCCCATACGAGATCCGGGATAATTTTAGAAATCCCTCCCAGACGTTTAACAACATCTTCACGCGAGTTACTCTTACCCGAGTAGCCCCCAATGCTTTCCCAGCTTTCAGATGCAATATTCAGAAAAGCGCGGGCTTTATCCTCTGAACCGGGATCAGCGAGGAAGTCGTAAAAAACCCTGACGGTCGCTAGATTGTCGGCACGGGCACCGCTGACGACGATAAAAACTGCGAGAACACCGCCGGTCATGATGTACTTCAAGAAGCGCATAAATAAATTTCCCAGTGGCCAGGTAAAACAGCTTGTCTACATTCGTATCTATTATCTTCCGAAAATACAAATCTACAAGATGGTATAATTAGATAATTGAATTCGACTGAATCGATTTATGATTGACGAACTGAGACAGATTGCGATTTTTGCCAAAGCCATTGATCACGGTTCTTTTAAAGGGGCTGCAGAAGAATTGAGCCTTGCGCCATCGGTGGTGAGTCACCACATCTCCCAGCTTGAAGAAAAGCTTGGTGTGACGTTGATATACCGCTCGACACGCAAACTGACACTGACAAACGAAGGTGAACGTCTGCTTGATTCAGCGCACATCATGCAACAGGCCGTGCAGGTTGCCCTGGACGAACTACGGGGTAAATCAAGCGAGCCGTCCGGCGTACTTCGCGTAACAGTTACATCGGGGCTTTCGCAATCGAGTCTGGTAAACGCTGTTACAACATTCTGCTCGCGATACCCCAAAATAGAGGTCCACCTGGAATTCACGGACAAAAAACGTCATTTGATCAGTGATCGTTTCGACCTTGCTATTCAGGTTGGTAAAAACAAAGACAAGGCGCTTAACAGACAAACATTGTTCGAAGGCAAGCGATGTATTGTCGGCTCACAAACGTATCTATCCACTTGCGGAGCAATTCAAACCCCTAAAGATCTGAATAAATGCAACTGGATTGTCCTTGCCGGAGTTAGAGGTTCGAAATCAACGCTAAAAAAGCGGGGGGTCCGCAGTGTTGAAATTGAACCCAAAGGTCAAATCAGCGCAGACAGCTCGTTAGCAGTGTATCGGTTTGTGAAGAGTGGTGCAGGGATCGCAATCGTTCCGCAATTCCTGACAATTGACGACGTGGCAACCGGAGACGTGCAGTATGTACTGTCAGACTGGACGCTGGATGCACTTGATGTTTACGCCGAGTGGCCATCAAACGCAGCCAAAGACAGTATCGTAAGGCTATTTGTCACAGAACTATGTGAAATTCTGAGTTCACCTGCCTATTCCAAATTGTGAAGCCGATTTAAGGCAAGTTTAAAAATACTTCTACACTTGTGATAACTGTAGTTCAGAAACTGAATTGAAAGATATTGGAGTGCTAAAACTATAAGGGCAGACGTTGTAAAAGGGGAAGAATAAGCCTTGTAGTGGCAATACCATTCCAAAGCAGCCAAAGACTGGCCAAGTGGCCAAGGGGTCAGGTCAGCTATTCAATGTTTTGCGGAAGATCGACCATGTGAGTGTCAGCGGGAATTTTTGCAAAGATGGACGATAGTTATATGGGGATGTAAAGAGGTAGAAGTAATGACAAGGTGTGCGCGGATGCGGTACGAGAATGCGTGCTATCATGTGGATAACAGAGGGCGAGGCAAGCGCTGGTATTTCACAGTCATGATTACTATGAAGCGTTCCTGTCGACGTTGGAAGAAGCGCACGAGAGGCATGAGAGAAACAAGGGAGCCAAGTAGTTTTACAATGCACGGAACGCAAACATCGAATAACTAACCTGACCCTTTTTGTGATCGTTGCAGATTCGAGACCGACCAACACACACCGGCCCCTGAGATTCGCAGCGCTGCCACAGTACCTGGCAGTCACTATGAAGCACTGCCACCGTCTGACTCGCCCAAACACTTAAAAACGTTAATGAGAAACAGCGACTTTCCATGTACTGCTGATCTGCGTTTGTTGAGGTAGCGAGCACCGGGAATCGCGAATCACACGTCAGTCCCAGAGTAGAGATAGGAAAGCACAGTCGCGTATGCTGGCTGATGGCACCTGTTACTGCTCGGGCTGACATTACTCATCAGATCGGTACTTGTTAATGGGTTTGCGACGCGAAATCAGCACAACACAAAGTGCCGCGAGTAGCAGACAGCTCAGTATGGTTATCATCATTTTCTACTCGTCTGTGTTAAAGGTATTGCAACAAAGTAAATACTGCCAGCCTGCCGACAACAAAGATCAATTGAGCGATTATTCCGGTGTTATTGCACACGCAACGACCGAGTTTTCGATATCCATTCCAGAGTGGGCAAGGGCCAACCTGACCCAATCCAATTTTCGCTGTCGCATCGTTCTCATCGTATAAACTGCCCGACCATTTTCAATGGATGGCCAGTAGTTCACAAACGTACAACGTAGCGTACCGCATAGGCTGAAGGCATTGAGCGGCAGCAAACATCTATTATCAGATGCGCGTTTAGTCCGCGTATATGCTCAGCGTTGTTGAAACTCTGCGCTCCATCGTCTGTCGCTGCTCGAGCTTCTCTTGCTCTTCTATGCAAGTGCGGGAAACCGGGTTGGCCATTAACCGGCGGCTGTCGATAGGATCACCGCTGATCTCACAATAGCCGTACGCACCAATCTGCATTTTATGCAGTGCCTTCTCGACCTCACTGAGCAGATCAGAGTCCAACGCTCTTCTGCGCAGCTGAACCATCGTCTCAGTGGCCTCTTGTGCCTGATCCAATGGATCGCTGTAGCGGTTCACACCGAGTGACGCGGCACCGTCTGTTAGTATCTGGCTTTTCATGGATAACAACCGTACCTGTAATTCTGCCAATTGTTGGTTATCCAATGGATCTGCTGCCACTGACAAGTCAGATTTATTATTGTTCATTGTGTCATTCCCCAGTTAAAACTGATGTTCTGTTGTGCGCAGGGTTTAGATTACGCGGGTACGTCTATCGAGCGATTCAGCTCGATAATTCCAAGCACTCGCGCACCAGCGAGCAGGCAGCGACGGGAAGATTTTTCCAGATAATGCTTAGTGATCAGTACCAGCGGGGTATTAGGCGTAAGGCAACTGGCAAGAAAAATATATAACTTTGACTTTTCCAGCCCAAAGGCATCGATATCGATAATGATGAGATCTATGTCACCGAATTTGGCCTTTAGTGAGCTAAAGTCCGGGGGTGTGAATTGCACAACACGCTCCCCATCCATTGTCGGCAGGGCATCCAATGCACTGCGTCTTGAACGAGTATCCCCGATGACAGCGATGTTGCGAAAACCACAGTAAATAGATGTTAACCAGGTGCGCATGTTGATCTCCGAAAGATTCGTTATTTTGTATTTGCTTTTATTGCGATCGATCATCTCTGGACAATGCCACACTGATCGTAGTTGACATGAGTTAACGAGCTTTCCCGGGATAACTGACGCAGGAACTGTTACTCACTGTGATAACGGTGTAAATCACTGTGACCGGCTGGTGCGATGCGCCAAAATCAGAGCGAGTTTGTCTCGAAACGGGAATAAACCGGACACCCAAAATAACTATTTGAAATTGCCACTTGCAGGCTAGCAACAAAGAAATCATCAATACCGACGTAACGCGGTGACCTAGAAGTACTTACATGCCTAAACCACGGGGCAGGGTACTTTAATACCCCCCCTACGCCCATCGATGCGTATCCTGGTGGTCTTTC
>JAHDHK010000207.1 GCA_020631335.1 Chromatiales bacterium | reverse complement strand
GTTCAAGCGCATAGCTCTGAAGGCAGCGCTGCTGGATGGTTTCGGACAGGATGCGTGCGTGCGGCATTAACGCGGACTACTCCGTCAACCTGGAAGAAATGCGCGAAATGATGCGCGAAGATGTATCACAGGGCAGAGTGCCAGCGGCCATTGTCGGATGCACCGGCACAACTGCTACCACTGCGATGGACAATATCGCCGGTCTCGCTGATTTGTCTGAAGCCTATTCCTGCTGGCTTCATGTCGATGGTGCCATGGCAGGCAGTGCCATGTTGTTGCCGGAAATGCGGCACTTGTGGAAAGGAGTAGAGCGGGCAGATTCTATTGTTTTCAACCCGCATAAGTGGCTTGGGGCGGTATTTGACTGTTCGGTCTATTTCACGCGCGATCCCGAGCATCTGGTTCGCGTAATGAGTACCAACCCTTCCTACCTGCAGACCAGCGCCGATGGACAGGCACCGAATTACCGTGATTGGGGGATACCGCTGGGACGTCGTTTTCGATCAATGAAGCTTTGGTGGCTCATCCGCAGTGAGGGGGTCAGCGGACTGCAAAAACGGCTGCGCAGAGACATCGATAATGCGAGATGGCTGGAACAGCAGATTACGCAGACACCACAATGGCGTTTAGTGGCGCCGGTTGCCCTGCAGACGGTGTGTGTGATTCACGAGCCGCCACATCTCGAGTCTGCAGAGGTTCTGGATGAATATACTCAGCAATGGTGTGAAGCGATAAATGAAAGTGGTGAGGCGATGCTCACCCCAGCGCAGGTAACAGATAGTGAAGGCAATACTCGCTGGATGGTCAGGGTCTCTATCGGTGCCCTTGGTACCGAACGTGAGCATATTGAAAAGCTTTGGTTGCTTATGCAAAGGCATACTTCCTGGTGACGCGGGTTAGCGCTGCGCAATGGCAGTAGCCCAACCACACAGAAGCGTCGGGTAAATTGTATCAGCCCGTTTGCCCAGTCTAATCCTGTTTCAGAGCACGCCGCTAATGACCTATCGATGTGTAAGGCATTCCCGTTTTTTTCTGCTGCTTTTGATTGTGCTGCTGACAGGCTGCGGGTTATTCGGGCCGAAAGAGCCGGGTATCGGAAAGCCGGTAAAATGGAGCAAGCTTGCCGGATGGCAGCAGGATGATCTGGAGGGCAGCTGGCAGGCGCTTTTGCAACAATGTCCCAGGCTGGAGAAACGTACACAGTGGAAGAAAATATGCGTCGAGGCACTGGCGCTCAGCTCCCCTGATGCTCAGCAAATTCGGCGTTTTTTTGAAGAATATTTCGAGCCTCATCGTATATTCGGACGTGGCGGTAATACCGAAGGATTAATTACCGGCTATTACGAACCGTTGCTCAATGGCAGTCTCCAGCCCTCGGAGCGGTACGCTTATCCGTTGTACGGCCCCCCGGAGGACATGCTGACCATTGAGCTCGATTCCATATATCCGAAACTCAAAGGTATGCGGCTGCGTGGGCGACTCGTGGGTAATCGCGTAGTGCCTTTCTATGCCCGCGATGAAATTGATAGCAAACAGACCCCGTTAGCAGGTAATGAAATTATGTGGATTGATGACCCTTACGGATCATTCTTTCTGCAGATACAAGGCTCCGGCCGAGTGCGTCTCGAAGACGGAACCATTGTCGGTGTCAACTACGCAAACCAGAACGGCCATCCCTACTTTGCCATCGGCAAGACTCTGGTGCAAAGCGGAGAACTCGATCTGGAGGAAGTCAGCCTGTTTACCATCAAGTCGTGGTTGCTTAATAACCCCGATCGGGCGGATGAGGTGCTAAACCAAAATCCCAGCTATGTGTTTTTTAATTTGCGCGAAGACTCTAACGAGAATGCGCGTGGCTCACTCAACGTACCGCTGACGGCGCAGCGTAGTCTGGCAGTGGATAAAAATGTGATTCCACTTGGAACGCCGGTCTGGCTTGAGACCACCCTCCCTGATGGCTCAACGTTTCATCGATTGATGCTGGCACAGGATACGGGCGGTGCTATCAGAGGGCCGGTGCGGGCGGATGTCTTTTTCGGTGCCGGTGAGCTGGCAGAGCAATATGCCGGGGAAATGAAGCAGCAGGGCAGGTTGTATGCATTACTGCCCAAAGAACAATAGCTGGCTTGTATCAGCTGCTGAGCTTGATTATTGCGCTTTTGACCCTATATTTTTCGGGAAAAGAAAGAAGGAAGAAGACGAATGACTGAATCCATGAGCCTTGCGATACTGGTGGCAGGTGCCATCCTGCTGTTGTTGTTTTTGCGTTCATTCGTTCGAATTGTGCCGCAGAATGAAGCGTTCGTTGTCGAACGACTCGGGAAATACAACCGCACCTTACTGGCAGGGTTCCATATCACCGTGCCGGTACTTGAGCGAGTCGCGTATAAACATTCATTAAAAGAGTTTGCTGTGGACGTAGCCTCTCAGCAGGCTATTACACGTGACAATGTACCGTTGAGTATCGACGGTGTGCTGTATATGAAAATAATGGACCCCAGGTCTGCTTCCTACGGTGTAGATAATCTTAACTTTGCAATCACTCAGCTTGCACAAACCAGCATGCGTGCAGAGATCGGCAAGCTTACACTTGACGATACCTTTGAATCACGTGAAAACATCAATGCAAGAGTCACTAACGCCATAGATGAGGCATCAGAGACATGGGGTACGAAAGTACTTCGTTACGAAGTAAAAGATATTTCACCGCCGGCTTCCATCCTTGAAGAAATGGAAAAGCAGATGGGGGCAGAGCGGGAACGACGTGTAGCGGTCACTACCTCCGAAGGTTATCGACAAGCTCAGATTAACCAGGCTGAAGGTGATAAACAGGCTCAGGTGCTGCGTGCCCAGGGCGTTGCTGAGGCGATGACCATTGAAGCCACAGCCCGTGCCGAAGCCATTGGCCGAATCTCTCAGGCAATTAACCAGGAGGGTGGTACAGCAGCGGTGGCACAGCAGTTGGCTGAGCAGTATGTGGATGCCTTTGAGAAACTTGCCCGGGAAGGTACGGTGGCATTGATACCTGCCGATGGCAGTGATGTGTCCGGTATGGTGGCCAAGGCAATATCTGCGTACGGGTCATTGAAAACGCAGATGGACACCACTATCACGCCGACAGGCATCTAGACGGTATTCCGGATAACAGGGTTACCCGGACTGCTATAGGGTTAACCGAATGACAAGAACCGAGGAACACTAATGGCAGAAATCACTCCTTTCTGGTTTTTTTTGATCGTTGGCGTCGTATTGCTTGCAACCGAATTATTGGTGTTTCAATTCACCACGTTCTGGTTGTTCTTCGTGGGACTGGGGGCTCTGTGTGCTGCTGTGTTTGCCTGGCTCTCCGGCGGTGCCGGTTTTATTCCCACAACTGCGGTTTTTGCTGTGGCATCAGCGTTGATTACTGCTTTGTTGTACGCACCAATCAGACGCTGGCAGGCTACTCCGACCAGCATCTCGGATAACAACGCTGTGGGCCAGCGGGTTGTGGTCAGTGAAACTATTCAGCCCGGTATTGCCGGTAAAGCCGCCTGGTCAGGCACCGATTGGCAGGCAGAACTTGCTTCAGGTCAGTCGGCGACACTATCGGCCGGCCAGACTGCGCGTGTGGTTGCAGTTGAAGGGATTCGTTTAATTGTAGAACCCACCGCTCAATAGACCTCCGAAGGCACTAATCAGAACGAATCGAAACAGCACGATCATTCATTCAGTATTGAGTGTGCCAATGAATGCCACCAGCGCTTCGATTTCATCTTTTGTCAGGGGAAAGGCCCGCAGTTCGGTCTGCTGTTGCACCGTTGCGGTCTGGACGTATTGGTTGATGACCTCTTCAAGTGTATTAAATCGACCATCGTGAAAGTAGGGGGCTGTATTGGCTGCATTACGCAGTGTCGGTGTTTTAAAGCCTCCTTGTGTGTGAACAAAGTCGTTTTGACTCATAAAATTCAAATGAAGGCATTCGTTAGCCGCCGCATCACTTAGTCGCCCGTGACAGTTAAACTCATCAATCAGTACTGCCTGAACCCCGAGTATGCGGCCCAGATCTATCGTATCCCCCGAGACGTTGGCGCTGCCTATGTTATGAAAGTCTCCATTGCTCAGCAGCGGGCCGTTATGACATTCAAGGCACTGTGTTTTCTTTTCGTTCACGAACAATCGAGCTCCCTGGTATTCAAGGTCCGACAGTGCGCCCGAATACGAATCACCAGACGCAAGCTTTTCAGCAAATCGGTCGAAGCGGGTCTCGGGTGGTCTTAATGTGGTTTGATACGCTGCCAGTGCTTTTCCGGTGTTGGAGAAGACACGGTTGATTTTACTTTGCAATACTTTGGGCAATTGATACCAGTTACGTTTGAGCGCTTGTGATCCCATTGGGCTTGCGAGCGTCTGCAGGTCGCCTTCGTTGATCGCTACAGGTCCGAATAGTTTTTCGTATAGTTGACGATACTTGTTGTCACCGAGGATCAACCGGGTCACTGCAACACGATTGCCATCCATTTCGGTCGGCGCTTCAATCGGTGTTAGCGCCTGTGACCAAAGCGAATCCCGTCGGCCGTCCCAGTATTGCCATGTATGCCATGCGCTGCCGACTACTGTTGGTGTGTTTCTAAGCGGTGGGTAACCGTCGTTTGCATTAAATTGGGCCTCTGCTCTGGGCAGGCCGTCAGTAAAGCCCAGCTCAGGGATATGGCAACTTGCGCAGGATACCGAGTTATCATTACTCAGGCGGGTATCAAAAAAAAGCAATTCCCCCATTTGCTGCGCCTGCGGATCATGAGCGTAGCGATTGGATGGATCATTGGGCGCTTTTAATGAGAGCAAAGACAAACTGAGCAGGCGTTTTGTTTCTCTTTCACTGAGCTGCGGTTGCTGGCATGCGCTCAGCAATAGCAATACACTAAAGCATAGTATGTAATACAAGGCATAGCAGGTGTTAACAGGTTTGTTACCTGAAAAATGTTTTGTCATACTGTTATGTACGCGTCGGAAAGACTGTCATGTTTGTTCGGTGCCGGGAGTTGTTTTGTTTAGCCTGGATAATGCTGATGATCCGCCCATGATTGCCCGCATTGATTTAGTTACCGGTGAAACACTGGTCGCTTGAGCGAGTGGAAAACATGGCCCGCCATGCATCAGGTTTGATCACGCGAGATGTGTAACACAGGTTGTGATCAATGTGGTTTTGTTTGATCGTATATAGCTGCAATGCAGTTTTCAAAACACTATGTAAAGTGTGCGTTGGAACTACGATCATACACGTTTGCCAATTTTTGCCTTGTAGACTACTGACGCCTGCGACAGTCGGGCAGGCCAGCCACTGAACCAACATATTTAATAGAAGATAGTGAGATTAAGACTTTAAAGGTAGCACAACCCGGGGGTGTCTTTTGACTTCAGCATGGCAAGCTGCCGTGGAAAAAGAGCTCTGCGCTCGTTTCCTTACACTTCGCTCTGTGGGGGGCGGGGACTTTGCAGCCGCCTATTGTGCGACGCTTGAAAATGGATCCAGGCTTTTTGTAAAGACGCACCACAATCCACCACCCGGATTTTTTGTTACAGAGTCAACCGGGCTCACCTGGTTACGTCAATCCCAGACCGTCAACATCCCGCGTGTGATGGCAGTGGGTGAGTCTCCCGCATACCTCGCTCTGCAGTGGGTTGAGCAGGGGTCTGCTAACAGGGATACCGAGCGTCAATTCGGACGTCAGCTGGCCGAACTTCATGCAGTCCGCCAGGCGAAGTTCGGACGTGTTGATGAGGCGACAACCGGCAGTTTGTCGGTGCCGAATAGCCAATTGGACAGCTGGAGTGAGTTTTATGCTACGCAAAGATTGCTTCCGTTGGTGAAAATAGCTGCACAAAGACAAACACTGCCAGCCGGACAATTAAAAAAGATTGAGAAAATTGCCGAACAACTGGGTTCTTTCGGTGTTCCTGAAGAACCACCGTCGCTTTTACATGGAGATCTGTGGGCGGGTAATCGTATTGTCGATATTGATGCCAACAGCTGGGTGATTGATCCGGCAGCTCACTGTGGTCACAGGGAGTTTGAGCTTGGCATGATGGCGCTGTTCGGTGGTTTTGAAGAAGACTGCTTTATGGCCTATCACGAGCACTACCCGCTCGCTGCCGGCTGGCAGCAGCGATTGCAATTGCACCAACTGGCACCGTTGCTGGTGCATGCTATTAAATTCGGCAGTGGTTACTTTGCTGCGGTGCACAAAGTGCTGAACTACTATGCATGAATCAGTAACGTGCGGAGACCTGTCCCGGTAAGGGTTACTAAATTCAGCTTTTCAGCGGGATGAATATCTCTGTCCGAAGTTCGCTTTCATCTGTGGTTTGAGGGTCGTTGAGATAAATTTCGTACGGTGGTGAATGCTTCAGCAGTTTGAGCTTGTTGTAACGTTGATAGGCATAGGCTGCAGACCAGGCATTGCCCAGGTGCCGATAGCTGCCGGTATGTAGCACTCTGATGGCTTTTCCGGCGGCGATGGTGCCACTGCTACCGCCGTCAGGCAGCGTTACATCGGCTTTTGCCGGCTCGCTTACCGGAATTATTGCTGTGTGAGTGCAGCGTTGCGCTTTGAGATCCATGTTGTTATAGATAGCCCCTGCCGGCAGATCGGTGAACTTCAGTTGGTTTTCCGTAGCCGAGCGATAAATTGCCGGCATAGTCTGTTCCATCGAATGTCCGATTTCCTGCATCGCGCTTTCTGCTGTGAGCCCCACATAGTGGATTTCCGCGTTTTCTGCTACGCCTTTGATTTCGAGTCTGGAATCGACCTTACCTGTTTCAGCGAGATCTTTGAGCATTTTCAATCCGCGCTCGTAGTCCATGCCAATCATGGTCTTAAGGCCGTTTGTCATAAAAAACAAAAAGAAAGGCAACGCGCTGTCCATTGTCCAGCGCACGTTTGTTTGTTTCGCCCCTTGTGAAGTTATATCGAGGGTTATTTTCGCCGTTGATTTAAAGGGTTTCAGAAAGGTCAGATCCATTTTGTGCAGGCCGTTTTCGTGTGCTGTTGTCTGCATTTCACCTGCACCGGTCAGCTCTCCCCGCCAGGAGTAACCGTGACCAATGTTGCCGGGAGACCCGACGATGTCTATGTTTGCGTCCGGCTCCATACACAACCAGGGGGACCATGCCGGCCACTGGCTGAAATCATTAGTCAGTGCATGTACCTTTTCAACCGGAGCATCTATCTGAATTGATTTTTCCACGTGATATTTGGGCATCTGTTCCTCCTCACGTCTGTTTGGTTCGATTTTGGCAGTATGAGTTATTCAGGGTGGCTGATTCCTCGCGGAGATGACCCCTGTACGTTACCGGTAGCGTTTTATTCGTTAATTCAATAACATGACCGGACTTAGAGGGCGGTAACTGCCGCCGGAATTATTGTATCACCGGGAGAACGGGATGTTGAAATCGGGCGGGCTTAGGAAAAAACTAGTCATAGCCTTGTGTATTGCAGGCTTTGGCAGTGCAGGAAGCAGTCAGGCGAAGGATAGTCACAGCGCTTACATCCCGGCCGACACTCCCTTTTACATCGGCACTGAAGAGGGCTTCCCGGTAGAAGTAATGCTTGCTTTTGCACCTTCAGCCAGTATTCCCATGCCCGAAGACAGCGACTCGGAAGGGCAGGAAATTATCGAAGCGCTCAACGATTTTATGGGCAACCTCGAGACGATACTGCCGGAGTGGGGTGTGGGTGAAAATCTCAACTTCAGCACCTATGCGGTCGGATTGTATCCGGTGGTTCGCATTGCACTGGCTGATACAAAAAAGTTTAATGCTCAGCTTGCGGCGTTGGAAACTGAACATAACCTCAAGCCACAAGCGATTGATCGCCCGGGTTTTGACATACGGCTGTATGGTGAAAACAGTCTGGCGGCGCTCGATAAAGATGACGCAGAAACTGCCACAGAGAAAGAGGCCGCAAATGATTCTGTCGCTGAGGCCGCAGCAGCTCCGGGAGTAGTTATTGCCACCAGTGATACTGATCTGGTGATAGCGCTGGTGAGTAACGCCGGTGAAGCGGCGCAGCTTGATCGGGTGATCGGCATTGATAAGCCTGACGCAACCATGGCACAAAGCGGCAAGCTCGATAAAATCAAAAAACGCTGGGGTTATGGTGATCAGTATGCCGGTTTTATTGATACGTCTGTGGTTACCGACATCCTCACTTCAAATAAATCGCAGGCATCGAAGGATATCGCTGCATTAAACGAAAGCGATGCTGATTCCCGTGCCTTTTTTGAAATGATGCAAAGTGAGCCGTGCCGAGGCGAAATAAACTCTGTATCTGATAACTGGCCGATGGTTGTCATGGGCTTGCAGGATATGAATGTCAGTGAAGACGAAATTAGCTATGTCAGTCATATGGCCACGGAAATCGGGCACACCCAGCTTAAAGAAACGCTGAAACTGGTCCGCGGGGTATTGCCTGCTTCACAGTCGGCGGCAAAAGCACTGATATCTATCGGGTTAGGTATATCGGTGGACAGTCTGACTCAATTTGTCGGACAACTTACCGGTCTTCTCACTTCAATTAAATACGAGTGTGAACTGTTAACGGACCTGAATAAGCTGGCAACCGCTGATCTGAGTGCCGCATCAATGGGAGTGGTGATGTTTGGCGGTATGGCCCGGGGAGTAGAAGGGGTCTCATTTAATATTTTCGATATTATATTTTCCGACGACGGAGGTTCCGACCCGATAAAAGGTGCTGACCTGGCGCTGGTCTTAAACGCTAAAGACCCGCAGGTGCTCGTGCAAACGTTGCAGATGATGCCGCAGCTCGGAATTCTCTCTCAGCTTCCGCTTGATGGAAGTGAAATATCATTGAACGATATGCTTCCTGTGCCGGTGCCCGAAGGTGTCGAACTCAAAGCTGCGGTAAAAGATAAAAACATTGTTATCTTTGGCGGTGAGAAAGCTTCTGAATATGTAGGCAGGCTTGCCGGTAACGGTGAAGGTGGCTTTTTTCGCGCGCAGATAGACACCGCTAACATTATCGATAAAGTGACCTCTGTGATGCAGATGATGGGGCAGAGCTCCGAACAGCTTGAAGACACCATGGCCTATATGAAGGGCTACCCGAAGGGTACAATCGACTACACCGTCGATTTTACAGACAATGGTATCGAGTTGTTGTCTACGGCTGTGATTGATCGAAGCAACTAGTGCAAGTCGGCCTGATGTATCGTCCGGTGGGCTAACCCAGGAATATTCATGGTCAATCAGGTGCCTCCTGATCCGCGTAAGCCAACGCGGGATGACGGTCAGGTTATAGAACTTCCCGAGCCATTATTAAATTGGCTTGACGGCAGATCTGTTGAAGAAGTCGAGTGCATTGTGTCGGATATCGTCGGCATTGGTCGCGGTAAGGCGATGCCGGCGCGAAAGTTCTTCCGTGCCCAGAAGATGTATCTGCCGTCTTCAATTTTCTATCAGACGATTACAGGTAATTATGCTGAGGTAGATATTCCCAACGCGTGGACGGAGTCTGATCTCGTGCTGGTGCCGGACTATGCCACCGCGAGAGCAGTGCCGTGGACATCCGATGTAACCATGCAGGTAATTCATGATCTGTGGTCGCAGGATGGATCACCGGTCGGTTTTGCGCCGCGAAATGTACTGAAAAAAGTACTGGGTCTGTACGAACAGCAGGGCTGGCGCCCGGTGGTCGCTCCGGAACTGGAGTTTTATTTAACCAAGCGCAACATCAACCCGGATGACCCTATCAGCCCGCCGGTAGGACGCAGTGGCAGACGTGGTGTAAGCAGGCAGGCCTATTCTATTAGCGGGGTCGATGAGTACGAAAAAGTAGTTGACGATATCTATGACTACGCCGAGGCACAGGGTCTGGAAATAGACACCGTGATGCAGGAGGGCGGTGCCGGACAACTGGAAATAAACCTGAATCATGGAGATCCTGTCGATCTGGCAGATCAGGTGTTTCTGTTCAAACGCACTATTCGGGAAGCGGCGCTGCGGCACGACTGTTACGCCACTTTTATGGCTAAACCCATGGAAGATCAGCCGGGCAGTGCCATGCATTTGCATCAGAGCGTGGTGGATATAAAAACCGGTCGTAACCTGTTCAATACCGCGGACAACACACCGAGTGATCATTTTTATCACTTTATCGGCGGGCAGCAGACGTTATTGCACTCGGCTGTTTGTATTCTCGCGCCATACGTCAACAGCTATCGCAGACTCGTACCCGATCAGTCTGCACCGATTAATCTGGAGTGGGGCACAGACAACCGATCGACTGGATTGCGTGTGCCGGTATCGTCCCCTGATGCACGCCGGGTTGAAAACCGGGTTGTCGGTATGGATGCCAACCCCTACCTGGCG
>JAHDHK010000206.1 GCA_020631335.1 Chromatiales bacterium | reverse complement strand
GGGCCATTTGCCCGGGCCGGTGCGTCTCGCGCCCACGCATTTTTTATTCCCAAGTTTGTGATCCTCCTGATCACAACCAACTTCGAACGATAAGCGATGGAACTCTCTGCTTTACTACTGCAGGTCCTTAACGGGCTGGACAAAGGCAGTGCCTACGCGTTGATAGCGTTGGGTCTGACATTGATTTTCGGTACGCTTGGTGTGGTGAACTTCGCCCACGGAGCGCTGTTTATGATAGGGGCCTTCTGCGCGGTGACGTTGCAGAAGCTGCTGACCCTGTCGATTATTACACTCGATGAAACCAAAACCGACTTTCTGGGTAATCCGCAAAAAATAAGAACACCCTACGTAGAAGAATGGTTTGGTACAGCGGCCGGCCAGGCAATAATCGACTGGGCAGTGCCGCTGGCTATCCTGTTTGCGATTCCGATCATGCTGATCATCGGCTTCATTATGGAGCGCGGCCTGATCAAACACTTTTATAAGCGTCCGCACGCCGATCAGATACTGGTGACGTTCGGACTGGCGATTGTGCTGCAGGAAATAATCAAAGCCTATTTCGGTGCGAACCAGATTCCTGTCCCTGCACCGGAAGCATTTATCGGTTCTTTTGACTTCGGTCAGTTGGTCGGGTTCGACCCGGGGCAGGTGATGTATCCATACTGGCGAATTGTATACTTCCTATTTGCGATGCTGATCATCGCGCTGGTGTTTGCGTTTCTGCAGTTTACGACCTTCGGTATGGTGGTGCGTGCAGGGATGGCAGATCGTGAAACCGTTGGCCTGCTGGGCATCAATATCGACAAGCGCTTTACTATTATGTTCGGTATTGCAGCGGCTGTCGCCGGACTTGCCGGTGTGATGTATACACCCATTAACCCACCCAACTATCACATGGGTATGGACTTCCTGGTGATCTCCTTCGTGGTTGTGGTCGTCGGGGGGATGGGTTCGCTTGGCGGTGCAGTGCTGGCAGGTTTTATTCTCGGTATTCTTGAAAGCTTTGCGTCTATGCGTGAGGTGATTGAATTCATTCCAGGTATTAATCAGGTAGTGATTTATCTTGCTGCTATCGTCATCTTACTTGCTCGCCCGCGCGGATTGCTGGGTCGCAAGGGTGTAATGGAGAGCTGATCCGTGCTAGGCCTATCCCGTCGTGATTTCCTTACGCTGCTCTTCGTGCTGGTACTGGTGGCTGCAGCGCCTATATTAATGAACCCGTTTCCCGAAGGGTCCAAGTTTGCTCAGTTCAATGCCGGTTATCCGGATCTGATGCAACGCTTTGTCATCTTCGGTATTTTTGCCGTGGGTTTTAACATTCTATTCGGGCTGACCGGTTACTTAAGTTTCGGCCATGCCGCCTTTCTCGGGGCGGGTTCATACGCAGGTGTGTGGATGTTGAAACTGTTAACCATCAATGTCATTCCCGCCATTGTGGTATCCACCCTGGTGGCCGGTGTTTTTGCACTGATCATCGGTTTTATCTCTCTGCGGCGCTCGGGTATCTATTTTTCTATTTTGACCCTCGCGTTTGCACAAATGTCCTTTGCGTTGGCAGCATCGGTGCTTACGCCCATTACCGGTGGTGAAACCGGGCTGCAGACCGCCCTCAATGATCCGCGTATTCTCGATGGCGCCGCATCCGGAACCGGTAACATACCGGCGCCTGCGTTGTTCGGACTGGAAATGGGGCATAGCTGGCAGGTGAAAATGGGTGACTGGCTGTGGACATTCAACGTGGGCTACTACCTGAGCGCGTTAGTGCTGCTTGTCGCTTTTTACATTTCTATACGCATCTTTCGCTCTCCTTTTGGCATGATGCTCAAAGCGGTCAAATCGAATAACCAGCGGTTAAGTTATACGGGAATCAGTCCTCGCCCTTACACGCTTGCAGCGTTTGTTATCTCCGGTATGTATGCGGGGCTTGCAGGTGGACTGATGGTGTCGATGGATCCCCTGGCAGGGGCCGAACGCATGCAGTGGACCGCTTCTGGTGAAGTCGTACTCATGACGATACTGGGTGGTGTCGGCACGCTGATCGGTCCGGTGCTGGGTGCGGGGCTTATTAAATACTTTGAAAATATATTTTCAAAAATCAACGACAATCTCCTGCACCAGTGGTTTGCTTTTATGCCAGATGGTCTGGAAGACTTCATGGTCACGATTATCCATCCGTTTGTTGGTAAGGGCTGGCATCTGACGCTTGGCCTGATGTTTATGCTGGTGGTTATATTTCTGCCGGGCGGGCTTATTGGCGGCCTCAGCAGTTTGTATAACCGGGTGTTCCGACGCTCGAAGGCACACTAGGAGATCTATAGATGAGTGCTGCACTCGAAGTCAGAGGCGTAAATAAAAGGTTTGGTGGTCTGCAGGCGCTGGACGATGTCAACCTCACCGTCGAAGAGGGGCGTATCCACGCGATCATCGGCCCCAACGGTGCCGGTAAGTCCACGTTGCTGAATTGCTTTGTCGGACGCTTAACGCCGGACAGTGGTTCGGTGATGTTCCATGGTCAGAGTCTGCTGGGTATTCAGCCGCACCAGATTAATCAGGCGGGTGTGTCCCGTGTGTTCCAGACCCCCGAAATATTTTCTGATTTAACCGTGCTTGAAAACGTAATGATTCCGGCGCTGGCGCATCGGGACGGTATCTTTGAATTCAACGCATTCAAGCCCATGAGTCGGGAAACCGATATACGCCAGCGTGCGGTAGATGTGTTGGAAGATCTCGGTATGGCCGACAAAATCGATATGGTCGCCGCTTCGATGTCTCGCGGTGATAAACGTCGACTGGAAATGGCCATGGGCCTTGTGCAGGATCCCAGGTTGTTGTTGCTCGATGAGCCAACGGCGGGTATGAGTCGTGCAGATACCAATAACACGATCGACGTGTTAAGGCATATCGGCGACTCACGCGGAATTACAATGATTATTATCGAGCACGATATGCACGTGGTGTTCAGTCTCGCAGATCGCATCAGCGTGCTCGCACAAGGGACGGTGATTGTTGAAGATGCCCCTGAAAATATCAAAGGGAATGCTAAAGTTCAGGAAGCGTATCTTGGAGGTGCACATTGAGCGCAGCAGCCAACATGAATAGCAGTCGCGCCTACTTCGCCTGCAATGATATTCACTCCTACTACGGTGAAAGCTACATCGTACAGGGAGTAACCTTCGACATCGCCGAAGGTGAAATACTCGCGTTGCTCGGCAGAAACGGTGCCGGTAAAACATCTACGCTGCGTACCATCGCACGCGTCGGCGACCCGGAGTTGCAGCAGGGGGAGATCTGGCTCGCCAATCAACCACTGCACGAGATGGCCAGTCATGAGGCAGCGGTGGCCGGTGTCGCTCTGGTACCCGAAGATCGACGTATCATTCCCGGTCTTACCGTCGAAGAGAACATTAAACTCGCACAGATTGTTGAGCCCGTGGGCTGGTCGCTGGAACAGATCTATGAGCTCTTTCCTCGACTGGGTGAACGTCGCAAGCAGGAAGGCGTCACCTTGTCCGGTGGAGAGCAGCAGATGCTTGCCATCGGACGTGCGCTGGCTCGCGATATTAAATTGCTGTTGCTCGATGAGCCCTACGAAGGGCTGGCACCGGTGATTGTTCAGGAAATTGAAAAAACACTGCACTACATCCGTGAACAGGGCATGACCACTATTATCGTAGAGCAAAACGCCGTCGCCGCGTTACAGCTTGCTGACAGAGCGGTGATTCTCGATACCGGACAACTGGTGTATCAGGGGGCAGCCTCTGAAGTGCTCGAAAACGAACAGCTGCGTCACGAGTATCTGGCTATCTGATAGCGCTACGCGCTTCGGTCGGTGGCAGGGTCAGGGTGCTTGACCGGCGCGTTGCTGCCGTTGTTCACGGTGATACAGATACACCGCAGCGCTCACAATCAGCGCGGCGCCCGCCAGGGTGAAGATATCCGGTAGTTCGCTAAAGACGAGGTAGCCAATCACTGCCGCAAACACCAGCTTTGTATAATCTACATTGCCAATCACACTGGCCTCTCCAATTCGCAGTGCCGCCACACCGATCCACTGTGCTGCGGCGGCAATAATGCCCATCCCGAGTAAAAATAATAAATCCGGCACGTCCGGTGTGACCCATACCCACAACATCGGTACACCGGCGAGCGCACCGACGACCACAGCCTGATACACCAGCAGAGTGGCCGTGCTTTCAGTTTGTGAAAGCCGACGTACCATCGTAATAGCCACTGCGCCTCCCAGAGCGCCGGCGACAGGAATCAACGCATAAAGGTTGAATAACCCCTGGGAACCGGGCCGCATGGCTACCACAACGCCCAGAAAACCGACCAGCACGGCAACACGCCGGTGCCTGCCGACGTGTTCACCCAGAATGAAGGCCGCAAACAAAGTCACAAAAAATACCTGTGCAAATCCCAGTGTCACTGCGGTCGTCAGGGGTAGCACCGACACTGCCCAGATACCGCAGGTCAGCGCGACAAAAGCACCTGTCAGCCGGGCGGCATGCTGGAATGGATGTCGGCTGTAGAGTGCCGATGGAAAGTTGCGGGAGACAGCGGGTACGGAAGACGCAAACACCACCAGTTGCCTGAAAAAAAGAATTTGAAGCACATGGTATTCAGTGACTGCCACCTTGGCCATTGCAGCCGCTGTCGCAAACAATCCTGCAGCCGCGCATGCCATCAGCAGTCCACGCGTATTGTTGGCTGTTGGAATCAACGAACGGCTTGCGTGAAATAAAATGGCGACAAATAACCTGTCATTACCGTTCAGCGTCTATTAGGTGGGAATGTGAGAAACGACTGAACATGGGCAGGCCCGGTGTGTGGGGCAACACAGGCTGCCGGCAGTCTTCTGGAAGGTGTTGTCGCAGTGTAGCGGAAAAACCTTTGGTGCGGTTAAGCAGCATTAGCCCCGTCTGTTTATCGCCCTGGCCGGGTGTGCATGCGCTTCGCAAGCGACCTCAGTACAGGGTTATTCACCCGGCGTCTGATCGGTTAACATCGAGCATCATCATCCGACCGTATGAACATGCCTGGTAGTGACTCAAACTGGATGCAAACCCTCACCGGTGCGAAGATTCGCATAACAACACCGGGGGCAGATACCGATAACCGTTTGACGATCATTGATTTTATCGAACCCGCAAACAGTGCTCCGCCTGTGTTCACCCGTCATGAGTTCATTGAAGTTTTCTGCGTCATACAAGGCACACTGTGTTTTCAGTTTCTCGATGAGCCGGCCTGCCAGCTAAGTGCCGGAGAACAAATTACCTGTCCCAGCTACAAGCCTCACTCATTCTGGAATCAAACCGCGAGTCGTGTGCATATTCAACTGGTGTGCTCTCCGGCCGGCCTTGATCAATTTTTTGTTGAGTCGGATGCATTGCTTCAGTCGCTTACCAATGCAAACGACAATGCAGACACTGAACGGCAACGCCTGCGTACCCGATACGGACTGGAGCACGTGGGCAAGCCACCCCCGCGAATTAAACTATAGAATGTAAGGGTTCGCGTAGCGCTTCGTTGTATTGACGCACCGCAGCCGGATGCATAAAAAAAGGGCGCTTGATGCGCCCTTTCTATTTGTTGCTCTAAAACCCGCGACCGCAGGCCGGGTTCTGTCGGCCTACAAGCCCCACTTCTCGGCAACCTCATCAAAAAAGCCACGTGTCTGCTTTATCTTGATCCAGTTATTCACGTAGTTGATCCAGACCTGATCATCCTGTGGCAGCAGCATCGCAATCGGAGTCGGTGAGCGTGGTGAGTCAACTTCGATCGGTACAATCTTTTTATACTTTTCCATCAGCGTCGCACCTTCAATATTCGATGTGACAAATACGTCTGAGCGTCCGGAAAGTACTTCCTGCTGTTGTACGGCGGGGGCTTCAATTGCTCTTATTTCAGCTTCCGGAAACCATTGCTTTACCAGTTTTTCAAAGGTGGTGCCGAGAGTCGCGGCTACTTTGACATCCGACTGATTAATTGAATCCCATCCGTTAAAGCGATCTACTTTATCCGATGTGGTGAAAGGCATAATTTCCACCGAAATGTAACTTTCGGAGTAGCCCGCTGCTTTCATTCTGGCAGGGCTGATAGAGGCGGAGCCGGTGAGGTGATAGTTGCCACCGACAACACCGTTAACCAGCGTTTTCCAGTCTGTGGCGACGAACTCAAGCTCGACACCCATGTCTTTCGCAAGCTCGGTCATGATATCGATGTCGTAGCCTTTATAGCTGTTGGTCGCCGGATCTTTTACCGTCATCGGGTTCCAGTCACCGGTGGTGCCGACCTTGAGAACACCGTTGTCGAGGATATCTTTCAGTGCGGACTGGGCGAATACGGTAGGTGCCGCCAGGGTTAGAATTGCGGTCGCGGCCAGGGCCTTGAGGAGTTTCATTTGAGGTTCCGTTTGCGGGTGAAAACAGAATCCTTACACGGCCGTTGCCAGTTTGCAAACTGGCGCTGGATGATTCGGTTGTCGCAACGACAGATCAATGTGGTAGATTGCTCAGTCAGCGAAGCAGCCCCGCGCTTCGACAGACAGAGAGCGTATGCAAGCCGCAGAGCAAAAAGTCATCAAAGTGAAGCAAATCTCGAAGTTTTTCGGTGATTTTCAGGCACTGAACAATGTGTCTATCGAGGTTGGACTCGGTGAGCGGGTAGTGGTGTGCGGGCCTTCAGGCTCGGGTAAGTCAACGCTTATCCGGTGTATCAATCAGCTCGAAGTGCACGACGGCGGCGTCATTGAAATTGACGGCACAACACTCGATGGCAGCCGCAACAGCCTCAGGGCAATCCATGCGAATGTCGGCATGGTGTTTCAACAGTTCAATCTGTTCCCCCATTTAAGTGTACTCGACAACCTTACCCTCGGGCCGGTGCGTTCGGGCAAGGTCACACAGAGTGAAGCTCGCGATCTGGCGATGAACTATCTCGAGCGTGTTCGCATACCCGAACAGGCAGAAAAGTTTCCCGCACAGTTATCCGGTGGTCAGCAGCAGCGTGTCGCCATTGCCCGCTCTTTGTGCATGGAGCCCAAGATCATGTTGTTTGACGAACCCACCTCAGCGCTTGACCCCGAAATGATCAATGAAGTACTCGATGTCATGGTCGAACTCGCGGAAAGCGGTATGACTATGGTATGCGTGACCCATGAAATGGGGTTTGCCCGACGCGTGGCAGATACGATGGTGTTTATGGACTACGGTCAGATTGTTGAAAAGTCCGATACCGACAAATTTTTCCGCAACCCGGAAAGCGATCGGTGTCAGGAGTTCTTACAGCAGATACTGCCGCACTGAATCAATGGTTCATCTCACGCCAAACGTTTCTCTTCGGCACTTGTGGTGCTGTCGATCACTTCAATCAACCACCGGTATTGACTTATGAATAAATTAATTCTGGTTGTTGTAGCGGTATTGCTGTTGGGTGGTTGCTCTGATGACTGGGGCTGGTATGTGGTCGATCCGACCACCAAACAGGGCATCACCAATTTAAAGTTTCTGGCCAGCGGTTTGTACTACACCGTGCTGTTGTCGGTGACTGCGATTGTTATTTCTGTGATCACCGGGTTGCTGGTAGCGCTGCCGGGCTTGTCATCCAATCGCTATTTACGCGGCTTTAACCGGGTGTATGTTGAAGTGGTTCGAGCGGTGCCGATACTGGTCATGATTCTGTGGGTCTACTATGGATTGCCTCAGCTGCTGGGGCTGAGCATGACTGTGTTCTGGGCTGGCGTGATTGCACTTGCATTATCAGACAGTGCGTTTGAAGCTGAAATATTCCGCGCCGGTATCCAGTCTATTGATAAAGGCCAGTACGAGGCCTCTCATACCATTGCGCTGAACTATGTCGACACCATGCGCTTTATTATATTGCCACAGGCCATTCGGCGCATTCTGCCGGCACTCGGCAATCAACTGGTGTACATGCTGAAGATGTCTTCGCTGGTGTCCGTCATCGGTATGCAGGAGCTCACACGTAAAGCCAACGAACTGGTCGTCACCGAATACCGACCCCTCGAGATTTACACCGTGTTGCTGCTTGAGTACCTGGTGCTTATTCTGATTGTGTCAGCGGGCGTGCGCAAACTGGAACGCAAACTAAAAACCAATCAACGCGAGTCCTGAGGCTTAATGGTTAGCAAAGTGCAATCACTTTGATCTATTTCTTGTACGTCGTTCACGTACAGCGGTGTTCTACTGCGCCGGATTCAAGTAGAATCCACCAGGCGACACTTTTGCTTCGGACAGCGACACTTGTATATTTCAACGCCGCGTAACATCGCCCCACTGGACACCATCCTCCCTGATGAACCGCTACTAATGATGGGGGCAGGGCCGGTCCCTATTCCCGCACGGGTAGCAGCCGCGAACTCTATCGTGATCAATCACCTCGGCGACACCATGTCGCAGATTATCGAGCAGGTGAAGAGCATGTCCGGCTATGTGTTTCAAACCCGTTCCTCAAGAATACTCGGTGTCGCCGGTCCGGGCTCTGC
Organism: Chromatiales bacterium; assembly: GCA_020631335.1. GTDB lineage: Bacteria > Pseudomonadota > Gammaproteobacteria > Granulosicoccales > Granulosicoccaceae. The sequence continues at coordinate 1,996 of JAHDHK010000206.1, read as the reverse complement.
GGCCATGGAAATGGCGGTCGCCAACCTGATTGAACCCGGCGATAGCTGTTTGTGTATCTGCAACGGTTTTTTCAGCAACCGGCTGGCCGAAATGGCAGAGCGCAATGGCGCATCGGTAGTTCGCCATCTTGTCGCAGGCAATGAATCGGTTGATGTAGCAGCATTCGAGAATCTGCTGAACACACACTGCCCGAGAGTGGTAACCATCGTGCAGGGTGAAACATCTAACACCGTCTGTAATCGCGGGCTTGCAGACATCTGCCAAATAGCGCGAAGGCACAATTGTCTGGTGATAGTCGATGCAGTCTGCACGCTGAGCACCATGCTGCTGAATATGGATGAGTGGGGCATTGATGCGGTAATCACCGGCGGGCAGAAGGGCCTATCGTCTATACCCGGCGTGTCACTGGTTGCCTTTTCCGAACGCGCCTGGGAGGCGATCAGTCAACGCAAAACGCCGATGCAACACTGGTGTCTTGATGCGAAGCTTGCTGATCAGTTCTGGTATCAGAAGGCCTATCATTACACCGCACCGGTATCGGGTGTGCTGGCCATTCATGAAGCATTGCGCCTGATATGCAATGAGTCCCTGCCGACACGTTTCACGCGGCATCTGCGTTCATCATCAGCACTGCAGGCCGGTATTGAAGCCATGGGGCTAACTTTGTTTATTGAGCCACAGCACCGGCTCAACTCCGTGGTAGGGATAAAACTGCCTGACGGTGTTGAAGGGCCTTCACTGTTGCACTATATGTCCAGCCACTACAAAGTAGAAATCTCCGGCTCCTTCGGGGCCAGTATTGTTCGTATCGGCCAAATGGGTGAGCAGTGCCGCGCTCACAATATATTTAGAACGCTGCATGCGCTTGGCGCCAGCCTGACCAGTCTGGGCGTTAACGTAGATGTACCTGCTGGTGTCTCCGCGCTTGAAAAGAGCCTGCAGGATTTCGACAAACACGCAGGCTATGCGGCACCGGCGCAAGGGCAGTTTGCAGCGGTGTCTTCCAACTAGCAGGCTGTTGAAACACTATTGCGCTCGCAATGGTATTGGGTCTGAGGGCGTTAAATTCAAACAGGAACGCCAGCCCGGTATAAATGTATATTTATACCTCATAAATTGCGTCTTTCCGGTAGCCTCTGTACAGCGGTCAGGGGTCTCCCCAGTCCGTCGCTCATAACGTTTTTCAACAGCACGCTAGTCAGTAGTGGCGGCTAACCTGCGGATGTGTCTGCACTGCGTGCAGGGATCAATGTCAGTAGTAGAGACAGCGTGGCAGTCAGCAAATAACCGATAACCACCGGGTGAGCAGAATCTGTCAGTTGGCCGCCGATCAGGGTAGCCACCACGATGGCAATGAGTGTGCTGAGCGAATTGATCACCGAACTCGCCGCCCCGGCAATGTTTCCCATCGGTTCCATGGCAATAGACGTTGTGTTGCCGAACAAAAACGCAAAGCAGAAAACAACCACCGCGTTATAGATGATGTGCGTTTTTAATGACGCCAGTGTGCTGATGTCCGGGTAGCGCCACAGGTAGATGAGCGAGGCGATTATAATCACCGCGATAGCGAGTTTGACCATGGCGACCGCGCCGAAACGTTCCACCAGTGTGGAGTTAATATAAGCCCCGACGCCGAACATCGCCGCCAGACTGGCAAACACGATCGGAAAGCGCGTGCCCAGATCATACATACCCTGGAAAATCTGCTGCGCTGTACTTAAATAGGCAATGAAAGCACCCGCCAGCAGCCCGATGACCAACAGATACCGCAGCGTGAATGAATGAGTCATCACCTGTGCCACCGAGCTTCTGATCAGGGCGATACTCAGCCGGGTTTGATGTTCGGCTTGCAGTGATTCAGGTTGTCGCTGCCAGAACCATACAAGCATGCAGACGGCATATAGCGTCAGTGCAACAAAGATCATTCTCCAGCCTGCTATCAGCAGAATTCCCTGGCCGACAAACGGTGCAATCATCGGCACCCCGATAAACACC
>JAHDHK010000205.1 GCA_020631335.1 Chromatiales bacterium | reverse complement strand
GTCTTTAGGTATCTTTTTAAAGAATGAATGCAGCATCCACAGCGTGAATGGCTGGTTGATGGCCACCAGCACTATAATGGTGGTCCACAGGTGTCCCCACAGCCCCCACTCGAAGAACGGCAACATATAACCTGCCACCAGGGTAATCGGTGGCATAGCGCGAAACACCAGCGCGATAATCAACAACCAGAAACCATAGCGAAAGCCGGTGCGGGACAACGCATAAGCGCCCAGAGTGCCGATGGTCAGTGAAGTACAAACCACAAAAAAGCAGACAAGCGCGGTGTTGATCACCGCTTTCCAGAAGTCTTCCTGAATCCAGGCGCCCTGGTAACCATCACCGGTAAAAGCACTGCCGGTATCACCGATCGTCCGCACACCGGTAATCGCGTTAACCCAGTTTTCTTTGGAGAAGAAGTCGAGCTCTACTTTAAATGAACCCCAGAAGGTCCAGATAAACGGGAAGGCCGCTATCACCAGCCATAGCAATATAAAACCCCACGAAAATAAACGCAGCGGGATACTTTTGCTTTCAACGACATTCTGGCTCATATCAGTACTTCCTGTCCCAGTCACGCCAGGTTCTAATCAGAACCGGAAACAGCAGAATCACCACACCGATTATGGTCAGTACCGATGAAGTGGCTGCAGAAGACAATAACCGCGACTCGCCATCAAGATCGTTATAGATCATTGACGACAACGAGGTAGCATGGGCACTGGCATTGAAGCCGACTATCGGCTCGAATACTCTGAAGTTATCCATCAGTTGTATCAGTGCTACAAAAGTAACCAGCGGCGCCAGATGCGGTATTACCACATAACGTATTCGCTCCCAGCGACTAGCACCATCGATCATCGCGGACTCAAGCGTGTCCTGCGGGACGGTTTGCAGGCCGGCGTAAAACACCACAAAGGCGAACGGCGCGGCGTGCCATACGCCGTACACAATCAGGGTGACCCAGGTCAGAGTCGCCGAGGCTTTGAGCGACAGATCCGGATCATCAAACAACAGCTGCAGTGAACTGCCGATGATGCCTCTGGAGTCGATCATCCAGAATAGAATTAACGATCCCACCAGAGGTGTCACAATCATTGGCAGCAGGGAGAAAAAAATCACCACCCCGCGAACCCTCTGCGCCAGGCTGTTCACCCCGATTGCGATGCAAAATCCCAGAATGATAAGCAACGGGGTAACCGTAAACGTAAAAACGAGAGTAAACGCGAGCGCACGATACAGTGGCAGATTGAACAACTCTTTAAAAAAGCCACCCATGCTTTCAGAGTTGCCCCATGCAGTACCAATTTCCGAGTTGGCCAGGTGTGCACGATTAAAGTAATTCGCCAGTCCGACAAAGCGCCCCAACGGCTGTTCAGCGCGCAATTGTTCAGTGGCTTCGTTGTCCACTACCATCGCTTTTTCACAGCCGAAAAAGTTACAGTTTTCGACCTCGACAAACACCTGCTCATGGTCAATGAACAGTGATTGTGTGATTACCGAGATAATTGGCAGAAATATAAACAGCAACATCGCCAATGCTGTCGGCAAAAAGAACCAGAAAAAAGTACGGTGCTTCAAGGCAGATCAATCGGGTAGAGGCTGTGAGAGAAAGGGGAGAGAAAAACCTCTCCCCATAGGCTGTTACTGCTAAGAAGGTTCGCGATTACTCGCTGATGAAACCCTTCTCTTTGGCCGCAGTCATGTAAGCGGCCTCAACGTCAGCAAGCGTCTGCTCTGCGGATTCTTTACCAGAGAAAAAGTCCGGCAATTCCGCGCCCAGAGCTGTATGCAACAAAGACGCATACGGGATCATCGGATAAGGCTTTGCACCCGCTTCAATAGTCGCAAACACACCTGCTGATGCCGGAGTAGGCTTGTAACCATCAATCATCCATACTGCCTGTGTAGCAACTTCATCATTCATGATGCTCGGGTCAATTGCGTTGACCATTGCCAGATATGACGCTTCAGCGTCTTCATCGGAGATGTTCTTGGCGATTGTGAAACCATCCCACCACAATGTAGTTGCAGGGATATCACCACCACCGACAGTCACGGGATGTGACAATACCGTGTTTTCAGATACACCCGGCGCCAGATCATCACCATCGAGCAATGGTCCCGCACGTGAACCCCACATCTGCATTATGGCAACGTTACCTGCTTTCCATTCTGCATTGATTTCATTGTTGTTCAGCGTGAGAAAGTCCGGGTTCATGTAGTCGGTCAGCGACTTCATCATGTTGAGCGTGGCAACACCGGTTTCGTTGTTCACGTTGGGCATTGCTGTGCCGTCTTTAAAGAACTCACCGCCATGTCCGAGGAACATGTTATTGAATTCCTGCGCCAGTCCCCAGCCCGCTGCATAGGCTGCGCCGAAGGGATACTGAACAGTGCCCTTGTCTTTCACTGCCTGTGCTACAGCAAGCACTTCTTCGTAGGTATTCGGAGCCTCTACACCGGCTTCTTCCAGCAGATCTTTGCGATAAACAATATGCTGCGAGTTGGCCATAAAGCCGATCGCCATTACTTTGCCGCCGATGGTGATCTTCTGATTGTCGTTGAAATTACCGCCGTGCTTTGCGATGAGATCATCCAGCGGCTGGATCAGATCGTCATTCATCAGAGGAACGATTGATGAGTTGGCCACAATAGCGACGGTGTATTCAGCAGGATTGGCCGTCAAACTCGGTACCTGAATGTTCTTGTGCTCTTTGGTCAGGTTGGTCGTGATCGTGACACCATCGGAAGCACAAGCTTCGGCACCTGCACCAATAGTCTGGATGGCCGGAAACTCGTTACCGAGAATGTTCACGTTACCTTTTTCAATTCCGCAACTCGCGTACGCTGCATGCGTACCAGCGAGCGAGATCGCGGCTGCAATCAACACTTTCTTAAACATAGGGTGTAGTCTCTCCAGTTTGTGACCTGAATCCGCGACGCTTCAAGATTCGGGGCATTCATTCCCCGCGGCAGCCGCAAAACAGGCGTCTAAAATCAGCTCTGTGTTTGATAAGGCGTACTGCCATCGACACGGTAATTTTGCGGTGATGCGTGAACCATCTACCGCGCGGTTGCGCCGATCGCAGGATTCCTTAGCACTAAGGAAAACATAGTTTGCATACGAATGCAAACTATAGCCTGCGGCGGAAACACTTAGGAGGGGAGTCTGTCAGGGCACGCGGACTGTTACATCTGCCTCAACACCACCGGTCAATTCGATGTTTATTCCATCAGACAAACCGGTTTGAACAGAGACACGGCTGAATTGCCCGTCTGCACCCTGCGTGCTCAGGTAGGTTTTGCCATCAGCAAATTCCAGTGCGCGCTCATTAACCATTACAACACCGTCTCTGCGGTCAAGTTCGATTTCAGCATTTGCACTGTAACCGGCACGAATCGTTTCCGCCGAACTGGCGTCTATCGCTGCCCTGATTTCAAACTTGACCGTGCCATCAGATGCCTCTCCTTTTGGAGATATAAATTCAAGCACGCCGGGGAAGGTTGTATTTTCTATGGCACCGATAGTCAGGCTTACCGCCATGCCCTCGCGAATCCGCCCGACTTCAGACTCATCCACCACTCCCATAAAAACCATATCGGACATATCAGCGATTGAAGCGATGGATGTGCCTTCATTAAAATTATTGGTCTCTGTGACCGACTCCCCTTCCTTCACGGGAATATCTAATACCGTACCTTTGACAGTTGAACGGATTTCATTGGAGACACTCCCCTGTTCGTTGCTGCCGTCGCGTATCAACTCCAGATTATTTCGGGCACTTGCCGCTTCCTGACGCCTGATGTCATAGTCAAACGCATACTTTTCATATTCGTCTTTTGAGATCAGCTTGTCTTTGTAAAGCTTTTGCCGCCGCTCCAGTTCAACCCGTGCGTTATTGGCACTGATGCGGGCGGTTTCATAGGTTGCTCGCGCGCTGTTTAGTGTGACTGCATCAGGAACAACCGTTATTTTCGCAAGTAAAGCACCCGATTCAACCAGATCTCCCTCGACGATATATAGCTGATCGACCACACCGGATACCCGTGGTTTTATAGTGACTTCGCGTCTTGGCTGTATTGTGCCGGTGGCAAGCGCGGTGAGAATAATATCCCCTGTGACAGTTTGCTCGGTGATGACCGGCACTGCCTCCAACTCGTTTCTTTTTATAAGGAACCAGGCACTGGCAGCAACCGCTGCCAACAGCACCAATGTGAGTACAATTTTAAAAAATAGTTTTAACATCTGTCAGTTCTGGTTAAGCGTATAGCCAGTTTAAATTTTATATCACACACAGTTGTCGGCATTGCGTATCAATTGAACCGATACCGTGCGAATACATCAATCACTCGGCACGCAGCGCTTCAATCGGATCAATTCGCATCGCCTGCCTGGCCGGTATCAGTGTGGCCAGCAATGCAGCAACCAGCAATGCCACTAACGCGGCTATTGCTACGTTGATATCTATGCTGGGACTGCTGAAAAGTATATCGGCGTCGGGATCTGCCGTCAGTTGGCTGGTAGCCATATCAATCACAGCCAGTACCAGAATGCCACACCAGAACCCGGCCACACCTGCCACGCCAACCAGCGTAGTGGTTTCATATAACACCATACGGATAACTGCCGCCGGTGTAGCGCCGATGGATTTTCGAATACCGAATTCCCGCCGCCTCTCGCGAATCGCTATCAGCATAATATTACTCACGCCGAGCACGCCCGCCAGAAGTGTCGCAATGCCCACCGTCCAGATAAATACACGAATACCGGTAAAGAGATTCTGAATCCGCAAAAACTCCAACTCGGAATTCCACGAACCGACTGCCCGATTATCCGTAGGCGCGATGCGGTTTCGCGTTTTTAGTGTTTCGACCATCCGCTCACGCAGTTGCGCGCTGCTGACGCCCGGCTGTGGAACAGCAGCATAGAAAGAGATTGCCTCGCCCCAGTTAAACACCTGCTGAAACGTACTTAGCGGAAGAAACACCATGCTTTCCATCCGCTCGCGATTATTGCCGTAGCGCACCGGATTAAATATTCCGATCACGGTAAAGCTGACACCGGAAATTTGAATGTCACGACCGACTGGGTCTTTATCTGAACCGAATAAATCCCTGTGCACTCGCTGCCCGATCACCGCCACCTTGCGTTTATGTTTTATATCCAGCGGATTAATAAAACGTCCGTTTCTGATATCCATGGGCAGTATGGATTGATACTGCGGTACGTCTCCCGTTACCTCTGCATCGGTAACTTTGCCGCCATAGGCCACATCGTTACGCCCGCGATGCCGGCTCAGGCGTGCTCTCGGGGCCAGTTGACCTATTTCATCGACATGGGCAAGCAACGCTGTGGTATCGGCATTTTCTAACCGTATGTTTCTGCCCGGTGTCAGTCCCTGATACGCAACGGAGGTTTCATTACCCCATACGTAAAGCGCATTGGTTGCGTATCCGGACAATCGACGTTCTACGCCGTCCTGAATACCATTACCAAACCCGAGCATCACTATCAGCACAAATATGCCCCAGAATATGCCCGATGCTGTTAGCAAAGTACGCAGACGGTTTCGCCTGAACAACTGCAAAACCTCGCCAAATACATCGGTGTCGAATTTCATCAGCGCGACACTCTCATTTGGCAAGCGCCTCCACTGGTGAAATTGATGCCGCTTTACGCGCCGGCAGATACCCGGACAGCGTACCCGCCACCACAATCAACACAGTCACCGAAAGAACCAGTGCTGTATTGACATCGGGCTGATAGAGATATTCGTTTTCAGGTACTACTGCCTTTAGCACTTCAAGCAAACCGATGCTGACCAGCAACCCCAGATAACCGGCCACTGAAGTAATCAACAGCGATTCGATCACTACCAGCCGGGTGATAGAGGCCGGTGTCGCACCGAGCGCTTTGCGAATACCGATTTCTACACGACGCTCGGCGACAGAGATCATCATGATGTTACTGACTGCAAGCATACCGGTAAAAATAGTACCAACACCGACCACCGCGACAAAGACCCGAACCCAGAAAAACAGATCGGTTATTTTTTTGTACTCATCCAGGTTGTTATAAATGCGCACCGCGCGTTTGTCCTGTGATGAAAATCGGTACCTGTCCGCCAGCAGTTGTCTGGTTTGCTCAACACTGGCTTCACTCTCTTCATAACTTACGTCACCCACGGTATACATCATTTGATGAATACGTTCACCACCACTGTATAAGAGCTGCGCGGTACTGATCGGCAGATAGATGATCTCTTCCTCGGAGCGCCTGCCTGAGTCACTGAATACACCGACGACGCGGTAATAAATCTCACCGAGTAGTATGTCTTTACCCACCGCTGTCTCACCGGCAAAAAGCCGCTCTGCGACGATCGCCCCGATCGCCGCTACTTTACGTTTGTTGCCAATGTCTATTTCATTGATAAATCGCCCGGCTGTGATTTGAGTTTTTTCAAGATAGACGTGTTCAGGGTGTACTGCACGAATACTGAAAGCTGCCTGCTCACCCCCATAGCTTATCGTTAAGTCGCGCGGGTAGAATCGCGCTGTGCTGCGATCGAGCGCATCGACATTGCGCTGCAACGTGGAGAACGCCTCGTTATCAAAGCGAATTTTCCGTCCACGCGGATGTCCTTCGTGGGCGATGGTGGTCGTGCCGGTATAGACGCGAATACTGTTAACCGCATCGTCTTTAAATTCGAGTTCGACACCGTTTTGCAAACCGCGACCGGCACCGAGCAACAACACCAGCATAAACACACCCCAGGCCACAGTGAGCACAGCCAGTGCAGTACGTGCCTTATGGGTTAGCAGACTCTGAGTGACTTCCTGCAGAGACCTGAACTCAATCATTCGTTTTATCACTGACAATTTCGCCATCCTGCAAACGAATGACTCTTTGTGTCTGCGCAGCAACCTCATCTTCATGGGTCACCACAATAACGGTGGTTCCGGCAGTGTTAACCTGCTGTAACAGCTCCATAATCTGCGAAGTATTTTGAGTATCGAGCGCACCGGTCGGCTCATCGGCCAGCAGCATTGCAGGCTCGGTAACCATCGCACGGGCAATGGCCACACGTTGCGCCTGACCGCCGGAAAGCTCCTTCGGCAGATGATCAGCCCGATCAGCCAGACCAACGTGCTGCAAATACGCCAGCGCCTGCTCCATGCGTTTTTTCCTGCCGATACCGCGGTAGTACAAAGGCAGAGCAACGTTCTCCACCGCAGTTTTATGCTGTATCAGATTGAAAGACTGAAACACAAAGCCAATAAAACGGTTGCGGTAATGCGCAGCCTGTTTAGCACTCAGATTATCCATCGGTGTACCGGCAAGTGTGTAACTGCCGGTATCAAAGCTGTCGAGTATGCCGAGCACATTCAGCAGTGTGGATTTGCCGGAACCGGACGACCCCTGCACCGCTGTGAACTCACCCTGCGGCACCAGCAGATCAACACTTTTGAGTGCCTGTACGCGATTGCGGCCGGTTGTATAGGTTTTACTTATTTCGCGTAATTCAATCATCAACCGGGTACAGACAATAGGCAGGGCTTGTAATGTGTAGGTCTATTCTAGCAGGATGACGCTATAGAGCGACGCGCTATTCACGCCGCAACCACCCGACGGACGATACAAGTCACACCTGACTACAGGCACTGACAGTACAACACCGCTCCTCCTCTGCTCTATCGAGCCCTCTCCTCACGATCAATCAACGATTCAATTTCCGCCATCACAGAATCCGGCAGCGGTCCAAAAGAAACCGCCTGCGCCAGTGACTCAACCTGCTGTACCGTTCTCGCACCGGGAATCGGTATACATTCGTTGTTACGCGCCCACAACCAGCACAATGCACCCTGCACGGTACTGCGACCACCCGACTGCAGAAGCTCGCGGATGGCGGATAATCGTTCAAGGTACACCGGATTGGGTTTTCCGTTATCAAAATATTGCAGCCAGCCCTGTCCGGTCCCACGAACGTCCTGCGAAGAAATTTTACTGTCAGGCGTGTAATTGCCTGACAAAAGCCCCATGGCCAAAGGTGATCTGATCAGCGGGATCAACTGATGTTTTCTCGTCACCTGCCGCAACGCCGGTGCATCGATAAGGACGTTCATGGCGTGTTCTACAGCGGCAAAATTACTTTGCGCAGCCACTTGCCGCACACTGTCAGTAAAATCGGTACTCCAGCCATAGGCGCCAATCCAGCCTTTTTCAACGGCAGTATTCATTTGTTCGAACAGTGGTAATGCATCGTCGACCGGCAATTCATTTTGGTGCAGCAATACCAGATCAATCACATCACGCTGCAGCCGTCCCCTGCATTGATCAATCGCCGGCAAAACGTCAGCAGCACTTATCGGCGTAAAAGAAAGCTGTTTTTTATCTTCGTCTATCGGAATACCGATTTTTGTCACGACAATCGCATCCGATGAATCTGCCAGCACTTTCGCAAGCAAACGTTCAGAATGGCCGGCGCCATAGGCGGCCGCTGTATCAAACAAGCGGATTCCGTTTGCCAGTGCAGCTTCCAGAGCCTTAATTGATTCCTTGTCGTTGACGTTTGAGTACCCCAGGCTGGTACCATCCGGTGCGTACATATCTCCACCGACAGGCCAGCAACCAAGGCCGAGTGGTGCAATTTCATGTTGTAGAAAATTCATTGAGTTATCCTTTCATTAAACGCAGGGATATAGCAACACGTTGCCCCTCTTCCGACAACAGACACCGATGTAACGCATCTTTCATGAATGAAACGAACATCAGCTGGGATGATTTGCGATTGTTCCTCGCAGTTGCCAGACATGGCGGTCTTGCCGGCGCCGGGACTGACACGGGTAAAAGCGCGCCCACACTGGGGCGACGGGTACTTGCACTGGAAAGGCAACTTGGCGTGGAGTTGTTCGAGCGTTCGGCACGCGGATACGCGTTGACGTCTCACGGCAACGATCTGCTGGAACACGTTTTACAAATGGAAAGCAGTGCTCAACCGATCAATGCGCTCACTGAAAACCGGCAGGCCCCGCGCGTCAAGGTATCTGCCGGTGTGTGGGTAACCTACCATTTGTGCAACCACGTGCCGGTAGCAACAACAACTGACAATCAACAGCACGCTGGAATGAACCTGCAGTTCATTTCAACTAATCAGGTATTGGACATAACACACCGCGAAGCAGTCATTGGCATTCGTAACAGCGAACCGACTAACCCGAACCTGGCACGACAGCCGATCAGACAAGTGGAGTTTGCCGTCTATGCAACCGATAAAACCATCCGACTCTGGGCACAGGTCAACGGTTCAACACCGTCGGCAAGATGGGTAAGCACACAAACCGGCAACGAGCAGACCATTGAAGTCAACGACCCACGCAATGCCATGGATCTTATACTTGCCGGTACTGCCCGCGCAGTATTACCATCATTTATCGGCGACGAATATCCGGAACTTGTCAGAGTATCAGACGTTATCTCTGAACTGACCCACCGCCAATGGCTGGTGACTCATCACGATGATCGCAACAGACCCGAGGTACGTCGCGTGGTAACTTGGATTAAAAACGTACTCGGTGACGCATCAGCGTTATAACGTCACCTCTCAGGCGACTGAGTGCTTGTGGCCGACCGGAAACCCTGTAAGGCAGGCTTAGAGGCAATCATGTTCATTGACGCACATCAACATTTCTGGAATCCGGCACGCGGAGACTATGGCTGGATGCCGGACAATGACCCGATCCTGTCCCGCCCCTACCTGCCCGCTGATATCGCAAGCGGGATGAAAAGCACAGGCGTCAGCAAAACTATTGTTGTACAGGCCGCACCCAGCGTTGAAGAAACTCATTATCTGCTCGGAATAGCAGATGCCTCTGCAGCAGTAGCCGGGGTAGTCGGATGGATAAATTTCGAAGACCCGCAGCAACACGCTGTACTGAAACTGCTCGCTAAACATCCGCTGTTCGTCGGTGTCCGCCCGATGATCCAGGACATACCCGACGACACCTGGATGCTGAAACCAGAAGTTCAATGGGCTTACGAGGCAATCATAGAGCTCGATCTGACTTTTGACTGCCTCGGATTTCCCCGGCACCTGCCACACTTTCACACACTGTTGACCCGCTATCCGCAAATGCGTTGTGTACTGAACCATTGTATGAAACCGCACATACAGCATCATAACGCAGACAACTTTAATACCTGGTCCAGTGGCATGAGCAGACTGGCCGAAGAGACCAATGCTTTTTGCAAGTTATCCGGTCTGGTCACTGAAAGCCCGGTTCTATATACCGAACAACAAATCAAGCCGTACACAGATCATGTGATCAGTGCGTTCGGTGCTAACAGAATCATGTGGGGATCCGACTGGCCTGTCAGCAGATTGAGATGTGAATATGAGCACTGGTTTGACCTGGCCACCCGACTCACAAACCATCTTGAGTCCGCGGAAAAAAAAGCAATATTCTCACAAACTGCACGTGTGTTTTATCGGGTCGAAGACTGAGATAACTGACTGGCT